>NZ_JBFUFC010000001.1:0-57760 GCF_056403635.1 Microbacterium sp. P2_F9
GGGGGCGGGCGCGACTAGAGTGGACGAGGAGTTCCGACGGCACGCGAAAGGGAGGGTGTTTCACGTGAAACAACCCGAGAACGCGGGGGCCGCCGCACCCTTCTCGATCGACGACACCCCACTGGCTCGCGAACTCGCCGATCTGACGGCCCGCCGCCGTGMCCTCGAAGCGGTCTCCATCTCGTTGAGTGGCCAGACCCGCATCCTGACGGTTTCGAACCAGAAGGGTGGGGTGGGCAAGACCACCACCACCGTGAACATCGCGGCGTCGCTGGCAGCGATCGGGGCGAAGGTCCTTGTGATCGACCTCGACCCGCAGGGCAACGCCTCCACCGCGCTCGGGGTGCCGCATACCGCAGACATTCCCTCGATCTATGACGTGCTGATCGACGACTTCTCGCTCGCGGACATCATTCAGACCAGTCCCGAGTCTCCCAACCTGCTGTGCGCGCCGAGCACGATCCACCTCGCCGGCGCTGAGATCGAGCTGGTCTCGCAGGTTGCTCGAGAGCATCGGCTGCGCACCGCGCTCGACGATTACCTTCGGGGGCTCGAAGAGCGACTGGACTTCGTCTTGATCGACTGCCCCCCGTCGCTCGGACTGCTGACGATCAATGCCTTCACGGCTGCGCGCGAGCTCCTGATCCCGATTCAGTGCGAGTACTACGCACTCGAGGGCCTCAGTCAGCTCCTCAGCACCGTGCGGATGATCCAGAAGCACCTGAATCCGCAGCTTCGCCTCTCGACCATCCTCCTGACGATGTACGACGGGCGCACCCGCCTGGCGCAGCAGGTCGCCGAGGAAGTCCGCGAGCACTTCGCCAACGAAGTGCTTCGCACCGTGATCCCGCGCTCGGTGCGGGTCTCAGAGGCGCCGAGCTTCGGCCAGACGGTGATCGCCTACGATGGGCAGTCGGCTGGAGCTGTGGCGTACCGCGAAGCCGCGGTCGAAATCATCAAGCGGGACAGCGAATCCGCGACCAAGGGGGACTGATGGCCAAGCGAACCGGCCTGGGGCGGGGGATCGGCGCCCTGATCCCGACCAGTGAGAGCACCGAGGCGCGTCCCGTCGACGTGTTCTTCCCTGGGGCGTCCCTCAACCCCAGAATCAGCGACGACACCGACACCGACACAGAGATCGAGCAAGCTGCCCCCGATCTGGTCGAGGTGCCCGGCGCGCGGCTCGTGCACATCGATCCGCACACGATCGTTCCCAACCCGCGCCAGCCGCGGACGCACTTCGACCAGGATGACCTCGCCGAACTCGTCCACAGTGTGCGCGAATTCGGCGTGCTGCAGCCTGTCATCGTGCGCGACCGCGGTGACGGCACCTACGAGCTGATCATGGGCGAGCGCCGCACGCGTGCGGCGCGGGAGGCCGGCCTCGACTCGATCCCCGCCGTCGTCCGCGACACCGCCGACGAGCATCTTCTGCGTGATGCGCTGCTCGAGAACCTGCATCGCTCGGAGCTGAACCCACTCGAGGAGGCGTCCGCCTACCAGCAGCTGCTCGAGGACTTCGGCATCACGCAGGAAGAGCTCGCCGGCCGAATCGGGCGCTCCCGTCCGCAGATCAGCAACACGATCCGCCTGCTGAAGCTTCCGCTGCCGGTGCAGCAGCGCGTGGCCGCCGGGGTGCTCACCGCCGGTCACGCACGCGCGATCCTCTCGCTCGGCACCCCCGAGGCCATGCAGCGGCTCTCCGACAAGATCGTCAACGAGGATCTCTCGGTGCGGGCCGCCGAAGCCGCCGCGAAGACCCCGGAAGCCGTGGCGACGCGACCGATCAAGCCTCAGCCCGGGGCGCGACGGGCGCATCTCGACGAGGTGGCCGAACGCCTCGGCGATCGCCTCAACACCCGCGTCCGCATCGCTCTTGGCGCCAGAAAAGGCCAGATCAGCATAGATTTCGCGAGCATCCAGGATCTCAACCGGATTCTCGACGAACTGGGCGAATCGGACTACGGCGCGCGCTGAGCGTCCTCTAGTTCGGCAGCCCGGCGGCGCAGCAGGGTGGCCTCGGAGTCGTTGCCGGGAAGAGCGGCCGCCATGCGGAAGGCGGATGCCGCGGCATCCGCCTGTCCCAAACTCTCGAGCAGCTCTGCGCGGACGGCGTGCAGCGGGCGGAAGTCACCGAGTTCCGCTGACAGGGCATCCACGAGCGGCAGTGCGACCTCTGGGCCCTGCGCCATCGAGATGGCCACCGCCTGGTTGAGCCGCACGACGGGGGACGGTGCAAGCTCCAGTTGAGCGTCGTACAGCCGGACGATGCGCGCCCAGTCGGTGTCCTGGGGCGTGGGAGCCAGCGCGTGGCAGGCCGCGACGGCGGCTTGGAGACCGTAGTACCCGAGTCCTCGGTCGAAAGATTCGGCGCGCGCGAGCGCGGCACGGCCCCGCTCGATCGCGGAGCGGTCCCAGCGCGAGCGATCCTGCTTAGCGAGGGTCAGTGGCAGCCCGTCCGGGCCGATCCGGGCGGCGAACCGCGACGACTGGAACTCCATGAGTGCAATCAGCGCGAACACCTCGGGCTCGTCCGGCGTGATCGCCGCGAGCTGGCGCCCCAGGCGCACCGCTTCACGTGCGACATCGGGCCGCACCGGGTGTGCGCCGTCCGTGGGCGCGTAGCCCTCGGTGAAGAGCAGATAGAAGACCTGGAGGACGCTCGCGAGCCGTGCGGGCCGCTCGGCGCGCGCGGGCACCTCGAACGGCACGCCTGAGTCGGCGAGGGCGCGCTTCGCCCGCACGATGCGCTGCTGCGTGGCGGGGATGGTGATCAGCAGCACCCGCGCGATCTGCTCGGTAGTGAGGCCGGCCACGGTGCGCAAGGTGAGGGCAAGCCGTGCCTGTGGGGCGAGGACCGGGTGGCAGGCGATGAACACCAGCCGCAGGACGTCATCGTCGATCCGATCCGGATCCCCTGCCTGCGCCACCGGATCCCGGTGTTCGCCCCCGATGAGCTCGTTTCCCAGGAGGATTTCGCGCTCTTCGAGCCGTTCCCGGCGCCGCCAGCCGTCCACGGCGCGCCGTTTGGAGACCGTCATCAGCCAGGCTCCCGGATTGTCCGGGATTCCGCTCTCGGGCCACGCCACGAGCGCATCGAGGAGCGCCGCCTGGGCGAGATCCTCCGCCCACGAGAAGTCGCCTGTGTACCGGGTCAGCGCGGCCACGATGCGTGCGGATTCGGCACGCCAGACGGCTTCGACGGCGCGACGGGTGCGGTCGTCACCCATGGTGAGCGGCGTCTCCGGACGGTCGACGTAGGCTGGTGGCATGGGACTGGACGAGACGCCCCACCGCCGCAGGGCGAGCCTGGAACTGCTTCGTGCCGAGGCATCCGACGAACTCGCCGCCGTCGTCCACGAGCGCCTGCGCGCCGGTGAGGACCCCTGGGACTTCATGGAAGACCTGCCGAGCGTCGATGAACTCGTGGTGTTCATGCTGCGCGCCGAGAACATCGCCGCGAACGATGGAGCGCGCCCCAACGCGGCGCGCCACTATCGCGTGCTGCGACAGATCGCCCTCGAGTATCCGGAACTCACCCGTGCGGTGTGGCGGCTGCTCGGCGACGCGAACACGCACCGCCGCTGGGATGCGGTGGTGCGTGCCGACGCGTCCTGAGCTCACACCTGAGCCGCGCGCCACTCCTGGGCCTTCTGGAGCCATTCGTTGTCCTCGGGCAGGTCGACTTCGGAGAATTCGTTGACACGCCGCACCTCGAGACTCACCCCGGGGCCCAGTGGGCACTTCTTCGCCCAGTGCTCGGCTTCCTCGCGAGTGGCCACCTCGAGGATCCAGAATCCCGTGAAGACCTCGCGCGCTTCCGCATAGGGGCCGTCCGTGACAACCGGCGGCACCGTGGAGAAGTCGACGCGGAAACCTTCGCTCGCATCGGCGAGGCCCTCGGCGGAGAGGAACACGCCGGCCTTCTGCATCTCCTCGTTGTAGGCGCCCATCACGGCGACCACCTGCTCCATGTCGAGGTCTTCTGAGGCGCGGGCGGCTGCTTCGGGCTCGACCTGCATGATCATCATGTAACGCATGTTCCTGCTCCTTCTCGGTGTACGAGCCTGCGCTCGGAGGGGCCTGAACGCCTGCCTCACACTGCACGTCGAACGGTCGGGGCCCAGATCGACAGTCTGAGGCAAAACTCTTCAGATGTCGATGGATGCCGATCGAAGCATGTATGCGAAAATCCCCGGTGAGCGCAGGAAAGGCGCACCGGGGATTTCGTCAATGTCAAGGTCTACGCGAGGTACTCCGCGAGGTCCTGCTCAAGGGCGAACTTCGGCTTGGCGCCGATGATCGTGGTCTGCACCTCGCCCTTGCTGAACACCTTCATCGCGGGGATCGAGGTGATCTGGTACTTCATCGCCAGGTCGGGGTGCTCATCGACGTTGAGCTTCAGAACCGTGATCTTCGAGGGGTGCTCGGCCTGGATCTGGTCGAGCACAGGCGCGACCATCCGGCACGGCCCGCACCATTCCGCCCAGAAGTCCACGAGCACGGGGCCGTCGGCCTCCAGCACGTCCTCTTTCCAGGTCTGCGAGGTGGTCGACTTGGCAGTCATGTGTTCTCCTTTGTGGAAGTCTTCTCGTTCGGTGGAACGTCGATGGGCGCGAGAGTGTTCCCGAGCCTGCACCGACGATGCGACGGTGGGGCTCAGGCGGCGTCGACCCGTACGTGGGCGTCGATCTGGTCGGCGTTCACATCGGGTGCGCCGGCTTCGCCGAGGGCGGCGAGGTAGTGCTCGACGTCGAGGGCGGCGACCGTCCCGCTGCCGGCGGCCGTGACGGCCTGTCGATAGGTCGGGTCGATGACGTCGCCGGCCGCGAACACTCCGGTCACTGACGTGCGCGACGAGCGCCCGTCAACCCAGACCGTTCCCTCGGCAGTCAGTTCGAGCTTGCCGTGCACGAGGTGGGTGCGGGGGTCGTTGCCGATCGCGACGAACACACCCTCGAGCGGCAGCTCACGGGTGGAGCCGTCGACCGTCGAGGTGAGCACGGCGCCGGTGACGGCATCCGTCCCGATTATCTCTGAGACCTCGCTGTTCCAGACGAACTCGATCTTCGGGTTCGCGAACGCGCGGTCCTGCATGATCTTGGAGGCACGCAGCTCGCCGCGGCGATGGATCACGTAGACCTTCGAGGCGAACTTCGTCAGGAAGGTCGCCTCCTCCATCGCGGAGTCGCCCCCGCCGACGACCGCGATGACGCGCTCGCGGAAGAAGAATCCGTCGCAGGTGGCGCAGTACGAGACGCCGCGACCCGACAGTCGGTCTTCACTGGCGATGCCGATCTTGCGGTGGGCGGATCCGGTGGCGAACACGATGGATTCCGCCTCGTGGGAGGCGCCGCTGCCGAGCTTCACGCGCTTGACGGGACCGTCGAGGTCGAGCTCGATGACATCGTCGTAGAGCACCTCGGCACCGAAGCGCTCGGCCTGCTCCTGCATCTTGGTCATGAGGTCGGGGCCCTGGATTCCCTCGGGGAAACCGGGGAAGTTCTCGACATCCGTCGTGTTCATCAGCTCGCCACCTGCTTCGACGGAGCTTGCCACGACGAGGGGGTTGAGGTTCGCGCGGGCAGCGTAGATAGCCGCCGTGTAGCCTGCCGGACCCGACCCGATGATGATCACCTGACGCACGTGCGTCCTCCTTTGATGGTTCCGGATGCCTCAACACATGGTAGCCGCGTGGCATTCCACGAAACCTGGGTGTGTCAGCGGCGTCCGGGCAGCATGCCCTTGATCATCGCCACGGCCGGGCCGAGTTCCGGCGCCCGCAGCAGCGCCAGGAACCCTGCGTAGACGAGGACGGAGACGGTGCCGATGACGAGCGTCCCGATCGCTCCGAGAAGCCGATCCGACGCCATCCATCCCTCGACGCCTCCGGAGAGCTCGAAGATGAGCCAGCCTGCGGCGCCCGCCGGGACGGCTGCGAGCGCGAACCGGCCGAGCGACAGCATCCACACCCGCACGGCGATGCGGCCGAGGCGCCGGCGCAGCAGGAATGTCGCAACGATCACCTGAACGAGGCTCGACAGGGACTGACCGAGCGCGACACCGGCGGCGAGCACGTCGACGGGGAGGATCCACGCCGCGACGAGAGCGGTCACGACCACGAGCGTGCACTGCAGCAGGGTGAAGAAGAACGGGGTGCGGGTGTCGTCGTAGGCGTAGAACGTGCGCTGGATGACGAACAGCACGGCCAACGGCACGAGCCCCACCAGGAAGCAGATCAGCACCAGCGCGGCATCGACGGCCTGGTCGGCGGAGTCGGTGAAGATGCGCGAGGCGGGGATCGCGGCGGCCATGAGCGCGGCCGTCGCGATCACGATGAACAGGCCGAGGGTGCGGATGCTGCGGCCGATGTCGCCGCGGACATCGTCGTCGCGTCCGGCATGGGCGTGCTCGCTGAGCTGCGTGAAGTACGGCGTCCCGATCGAGAGCACGATGATCGAGTACGGGAGCATGAAGATGAGCCAGGCGTTCAGCACGACGAGGTTCGCCGCCGCCTCTCCGGATGCCCCGGACAGGACCCGCGACTGGATCCATCCAGCCAGCTGCCCCGCGATCACCATGAGGAACGTCCAGCCGGCCAGCCGCCCGAGCTGGTTGAGGCCGACACCGCGCCAGCGGAAATCGGGGCGCAGGTGCAGCCCGGCCCGTCGCCAGAAGAGGAGCAGGACGACGGTTTGGATCACGATGCCGAGCGTTGCTGTTCCCGCGAGCAGCGCGATCATCTCAGGGGTCCAGTCCTCGACCTGGGTCTGGCCGGGGCCGAAGATCACGATGAAGAGTGTGAACCCGGTGATCGAGACGAGGTTGTTCACGATCGGGGCCCACGTGTACGGGCCGAACACCCGCCGGGCGTTGAGGATCTCGCCGAGCAGTGCGAAGACGCCGTAGAAGAAGATCTGGGGCAGGCACCAATAGGCGAACGCGGTGGCGAGCGCCAGCTGGTCAGGCGTGAAGTCCGGAGCGTAGATCGCGACGAGCCACGGTGCGATCGCGATAGCCAGGCCGGTCGTGACGATGAGGACCACGGTGCCGAGCGTCAGGAGCTTCGAGATGAACGCCTGGCCGCCGTCGGCGTGGGCGCTGACCTTCACGATCTGCGGGACGATCACGGCCGTGAGGAGTCCGGTCGAGATGATCACGTAGATGTTGTTCGGCAGCTGGTTGGCGACCGCGAACGCGTCGCCGGCGAAGCCGATGGCGCCGACCGCGGCGACCAGCACGATGGTGCGCAGCAGCCCGGTGACTCTGGAGACGATCGTGCCGGCGCCGATCAGGACGCTCGCCCGCGCGATACCGCTCACGGGGCGGGATCCTCGGGGGTAGGAGCGTCGGACGCGACTTCTGCTGAGCGTCGGGCGTTACGGCGGCGCAGGAGGGTGCGCACCAGACCCAGGACGAGCAGACCACCGGCGAGGATCGCGAGGATGACGATGCCGATCCCCTCCCAGTCGGCGCGGACGTGGACATCCGCGTACTGCGGCTGCCCGATGGCGACGCCCGCAGTGCTCTGGAGGGAGAGCGTGAGCGTGACGTCGCCGTTGCCGATCTGCGCCTGAACCGGCACTTCGGCCCGTGTGTTGCTGTTGGGCAGGGCCGTGACCACGGTGACCGGCTGAACTTCGAGGCGGAGATCGTCAGGGGATGCCAGCAGCTGCACGGTCACCGGGTACGGGAGGTCGTTGCGCACCCACACCGGAATGCCGGCACCGGAGCTGATGAGCTGGATCTGACTCGGCGGCAGGATGCCCACCGAGTCGAGCGTCTCGGCGGTCTCGGCACGGTGTGCGATCACCGCCGCATTCCATGGCTCGGGCGTGGGGATCCACGCGTTGCCCAGCAGTTGGAGGATCTCGGCCCGCTCGGGTCCGGTGAGCAGAGACGGGTCGCTGAGGATGGTGGCGAACTGGGTGAGGGCGGCTTCCTCCGATGCGAGGGCGGATGCCGTGGCCACGCGTGCGTCGTCGACCGCTGCGTCGTCGACCGCGACCGAGGCGGCAGTCGAGTTCACGACACCGCCGAGCGTGATGGGCTTCACGGCGGGCGCGCCCAGGGCGGTCGTGATCGCAGTCCGCAGGGCGACCCGCGAGCGGTCCTCGCCTCGATCGAGGGTGACCAGGAGCGGGGCTCCGTCGGTCTCGCCGACCGCGAACGCGAGATACGCGGTCGCCGCGGTGAGGTGCGCGCCGCGGATGGCGGATTCGCCCTGAAGCGACGCTTCGTGAAGCTCGCGGGAGACGGCGGAGTCGTAGATCAAGGCACCCGCATCGTGGTCGGAGCCGCGCGCCGCCACGGTCGAGCCGTCCGCACCCTGCGCGGTCGTCTCGGACGGGATCATCGTGAGCCCGTGCTGGTCGTCGACCGTCAGTGCCCCGAGCGTCTCGACGACCGCGGCGCCTGCGGTGCCGGTCGCCGGCCAGAACACTCCCGCCCGCCCTGCGCCGATGTCGAGGAGGGTGTCGAGGTCGGGATAGACCGGAGCGAGGGGGTCGACCGAGGGGCTGGGGGTGGGCGTCGGTTCTTGCGACGGTTCGGTCACCGGTGCGAAGTCGACCGGTGCCAGATAGGCCTGCAACGAGGTCGGCTGAAGCGGGGGCACGAGCCCGGCCTGCACCTCGGCCGCGACATCCGCGTCTCCGAACTGCAGGGCGAAACGCGAGTTGGCGAGCCCCTCCAGTCGGGCGAGCCAGCTGAGCGCACTGGGTGGGGCGGAGGTGCCCAGCGCGCGAATCGCGGCGGGGATGGCCGGGTCGACCGCGAGGATCGCCTCGGTGTCGTCGACGGCGTCGAGTTGGGCGGTGAGGGAGCCGTTGGGGGCGGTCAGGTCGGTGAGCTCGAGTGCCGTCAGGAGCCCCTCCGCGGTCGCCGGGGCCGTGATCGGCACGACGATGCCCAGTCCGATCGGCGAGGCGGAGTCGTCCGGCACGATGATCGCGCTCGTCGACGTGAAAGTGCGGGTGGCGGTCGTGAGCGTGGCGACGAGCGGGTAGACGCCCGGCGTGAGCCCGCTCAGGCCGGGCGCGTCGGCGGCGACCACCAGGCTGTCGGTCTGTTCGGCACCAGGACCGACGGCGCCGATGACCTCGGACGCCACCTCCGTCAGTGCGACGTCCGCCGTCTCGCCGGCGAGCCAGGAGTCGAGTGCGGCGCGGGTGGCGAGCGCCTCGTCGGAGAATTCGAGCGCGAGGTTCCCGGGCTCTACCGAGGCAGCCGTGCCGTTCTCCAGCGTGACCGACGCGTACAGCGCTTCCCCCGGCCTGAGGATGCCGTTGCCGACAGGGGCGAGGGTGAAGATCGCCTCTCCCGGCGTGGGGCTCGGGGTGGGTGACGGCGTCGTGTCAGCCACCGCCGAAAGCGGCGACGCGACCAGCGCTGCAGCGGCGACGAGGCCGGCGATGAGACCCCTCGTGCGTGCACGAAACCGCCGTGCGGGGCGCACGGGCGGCTCGGGGGCAACGGTCATGATGGGGGTTCGCTCCTGTGCGATTGCGGGCCGCACGGTCTGTGCGATTCTACGGTCCGCCCCGATGAGACCCCTGATCGCCGCTCGCAGTTCACCGGTCCTGGACGCGGTGTCAGGTCGGCACGGTTGAATGGCCTGGTGCCGACACCGCTTCCTGCCGACCCTGATCCTGCCCGGTGCGCCGCCTTCGCTGCGGATCTGCGCGACGCGGGATTCCATGCCGAGGCCTTGCGGTCGGCGTGGGGCGACGTCGCCGACGACGCGATCGCACGCGGACTGCGGCGGCCGGCTGATCGCGCGCTGGGCGATCGCGCGGACCCGCTCGCGGTCCTCGGCCGAATACTGGTGCTCGGGATGCCGCAGCCGGCGGAGCTCGTCGACGCTGCGCTCCCTCGCACCGGCGCGGATGGCCTCGTCGCACTCGGACTCGCAGAGCACGTCGTAACGCCGGAGGGCTCCGCCATCCGTCCCCTCGCGCTCGTGCGCCCCCAGCCGTTCGCCGACGCCTCGGGCGACGCCTCCGCCGGCACCGGGTGGTGGATCGCGAGCGACCTCGATGAGGCGGCGCTGGGCGGTCCGCTGCCGGAGTCGCACGTGCTCGGCGCGGGCGGTGCGTCGCTCACGCTCGCCGGCCTGCAGCTCGAGACGCCCGCGGGTCGAGGACTCGACATCGGCACCGGATGCGGCATCCAGGCCCTCCGTGCACGCCAGACCGTCGACCGCATCGTGGCGACCGACATCTCCGCCCGCGCCCTGGCGTTCACTCGGCTGAACGCGCTGCTCAACGGGGTGGACGCCATCGAGACGCGCGCGGGCAGCCTGTTCGAGCCGGTCGCGGGCGAGCGCTTCGACCGGATCGTCTCGAATCCGCCGTTCGTCATCACCCCGCGCGCCGCCGGAGTGCCGGACTACGAGTATCGCGACGGCGGGCTGGTCGGCGACGCCCTGGTCGAGGCGTTCGTCTCCCAGGTCGGGATGCATCTCGAGCCAGGGGGCGTCGCCCAGCTGCTCGGAAACTGGGAGACGCGCGACGGGCTCGATGGTCTCGACCGGGTGCGCGGGTGGGTCGCGGCATCCGCTGTTCCCCTGGAGGCATGGGTCGTCGAGCGCGAAGTGCTCGACCCGCTCTCGTATGCGGAGCTGTGGATCCGGGACGGCGGAACGCTGCCCGGCACCCCGGCATACGCGCAGCTGATCGACGCCTGGCTCGACGATTTCGCCTCCCGCGGGGTCTCGACGATCGGGTTCGGCTACGTGCTGCTGCGTCGTCCGGTCGGCGCGCCGAGTCTCGAGCGATACGAGCGGCTCGGCCAACCGCTTCCGGTGGGCAGAAGCCTCGGCGGTCACCTCGGCGAGGCCCTCGCCGCACACGACAGGCTCGCGGCGCTCGACGACGCGGGGCTCGCGGCATCCGTCCTCGTCGTCGCTTCCGATGTCACCGAGGCGCGCCACCAGCTGCCCGGCGATGAGGCACCGCAGGTGATCGAACTGCGGCAGGGCGGCGGGTTCGGCCGCACGCTGCAGGTCGACCCCGGCACGGCGGCGCTCGTCGGCGCGTGCGATGGCGACCTCGCGGTCGGCGTGCTCATCGATGCCATCGCCGACCTCCTCGAGGTGGACGCCGCGCTCCTGCGCGCCGACATCCTGCCGCGGGTGCGCGAACTGGTCTTCACGGGCTTCCTGCGCCTGCCTTGACCCCCACCGTTCTCTGAGGCAGGCCTCGGTAGGCTCGAAGCATGCTCAAGATGGCCGAGGGCGTGGCCCGCCTCGGCGCGCTCGCCGAGATTCCCGTGGTGGCGAAGCTCGCCCGCGCGTTCGCCGACGCAGGGTTCGAGCTCGCGATCGTCGGCGGCCCGGTGCGGGACGCACTTCTCGGCCACGCGACGAACGACCTCGACTTCACCACGGATGCCCGCCCGGACGACATCCTCCGGATCGTCAAGCCGATCAGCTCCGCGCACTGGGACATCGGGCGCGCGTTCGGCACGATCGGCGCCCGGATCGCGGGCGAGCAGGTCGAGATCACCACCTACCGTGCCGACAGCTACGACGGGGTGACGCGCAAGCCGACGATCGCGTTCGGCGACTCCCTCGAAGCGGACCTCGTGCGCCGCGACTTCACGGTCAACTCCATGGCGCTGCGGGTGCCCGAGCGCACCCTGGTCGATCCGACAGGCGGGGTCGAAGACCTGCTGTCCCAGCTCCTGCGCACTCCGGCCGATCCGCGGGTCAGCTTCGGCGACGACCCCCTCCGCATGCTGCGCGCCGCCCGCTTCACCGCCCAGCTGGGCTTCATCGTCGAATCGGGGACCGAAGCGGCCATCGCCGAACTGCGATCCACCCTCTCGATCGTGAGCCCGGAGCGCGTCCAGGGCGAGATTGTGCGGCTTCTGCAGACCGACGACCCGGTGCGCGGCATCCGTCTCCTCGTCGAGACCGGCCTCATCGACCAGTTCCTTCCCGAGGTCTCGGCACTGCGCCTCGAGATCGACGAGCACCACCATCACAAGGACGTGTACGAACACTCGCTGACCGTGCTGCGGCAGGCGATCGCCCTCGAGCGCATGAGGAATCCGGATGCCGCGCCCGACGTGCCGCTGCGCCTGGCGGCCCTGCTGCACGACATCGGCAAGCCCTCGACCCGAAAGCTCGAGCCGGGCGGCGGCGTGACCTTCCATCACCACGACGTGCGCGGCTCGCGACTGGCCCGCAAACGCCTGCAGGCCCTGCGCTTCGACAGCGACACCACGAATGTCGTCAGCCGGCTCATCGAGCTGCACCTGCGGTTCTTCGGCTATTCCGAAGGCGCGTGGACCGATTCGGCCGTGCGCCGGTATGTGCGGGATGCCGGAGCCGAACTGGATCGACTCCACATCCTCACCCGCGCCGACGTGACGACCCGCAACCAGCGCAAGGCGTCGCGGCTCGCGCATGCGTACGACGACATCGAGCGGCGCATCGACGAGTTGGCCGAGCAGGAGGAGCTCGACGCGATGCGTCCCGAGCTCGACGGCAACCGCATCCAGGAGGTGCTCGGCATCGGCCCCGGCCGCGAGGTCGGCGAGGCGTATCGGTTCCTCCTCGACGTCCGCCTCGATGAGGGCCGCATCGGCGAGGAAGAGGCCGAGCGGCGCCTGCGCGACTGGTGGGCCGCTCGCGGCTGACCCGCCCTCGCGGGGTCAGGGGCTGGCGGCCAGGGCAGCCCGCACGAGGAACGTGACGTCGATGCTCACCACCCCCTTTGGCGTGAGAACGGATGCCGGATCCACGATCGCCTCGTGGGCGGGCGCCTCGGTGATCGCGGCCGTCTGCGTTTCGGCGATCACGGTGTCACCGCGGGAGTCGGCTCCGGCGTGGCGGCGGGGGTGACGGCCGGAGTGGCGGCATCCGCTGCCGTGACCGGAACCGCCGGGACGAAGGGGAACGGGAAGATCGGCGTCGTCGCCTTCGACGTGTCCGGGTTGCCGGTGTCGTCGACGGGAGCATCGGCCGGCAGCTCAGCGAGGGGGTATACGTTCCAGATCGGGGCACGACCGGGTACCGACAACGCGACGGGGACGGGGCCGCCGCCGTACAGGAAGTAGTCGTCGACCGGCGTCGTTCCGCCCGCATCACCAACCGTGGTGAGCGGCCGGCCGGACTGATCGAAGAGCTGCACGTCGGTGAGTGGAGTGCCGTCGGCGTCGTACACGAAGATGTTCCGGATGCGCTCGCCATCGATGGTGAGGCCGGGCTGACTGGTGTCGACATACTCGACCCCGCCACTCGGACCCGACATGTATGACATGAGGGCAGCGAGCAGAACCGGCACGAAGATCACCGCCGCGATGTCGATGATCACGCGCACCACCCGCAGCCACGCGAAGGGCAACCAGCGACCACGGCCCCATTGGATGCTCAGCAGCATCATCGCGGCGAAAAGCACGACCGCCGCGGCGCTCGCGGGCAGCAGAGTTCCGATCCCGGTCACGATGCCCAGGCCGAAGTACAGCACCCAGCCGCGCAGCAGCCACCACACCGGGCGGAGTGCGACGAGCAGGTCGATCGTCCACGCTCCTGCACGATTCGCGCGAATCCGCCGAAGCATGCCAGCGCCGGACGCGATCACCCGTTCCCGCACCGTCGGGCCAGGCGCCGGCGTCTCGGCCCGCTCCGGGAGCCCCGCGGCCGCGCGCAGCTCTGCAGCGTACGTCGCGGCATCCGGAATCTCGAAGCCCTCGCTCTCGGCGGCCTGCTCGAGAAGATCGGCTTCGAGGCCATCGACGAGATCGTCGACGTCATCGGCGGGCAGGTCGTCGAGATGCCGGCGGACGGATGCCGCGAAGGCGGCGATCTCTGGGGCCGTGGTCGTCGCGGTCATCGGTTCTCTCCGATCGTGCGCAGGGTCTTGGTGGCGGGAGCTGGAACGTCGAGCAGGCCCGACATCGCGGCARCGAAGCTTCCCCACTCCACGCGCTGGGTGGCGAGCATCTCCCGGCCCTGCGCGTTGATCGCGTAGTACTTGCGGTGCGGCCCACCGTCGGACGGAACGACGTAGCTCGACAGCGCGCCCGCGCTGTAGAGCCGGCGCAGGGTGCCATAGACCGAGGCGTCGCCGACGTCGCCGAGTCCGGCATCCCGGAGGCGCCGGACGATGTCATACCCGTACGCGTCGTCGTGCTGGACGACGGCAAGCACGGCGGCGTCGAGCACCCCCTTCAACAGCTGGGTGGTATCCATCCCGCCTCCTCGCGACTCACTATGCGATGGACAGTACCACGGAATGCGCAGTAGTGCGCGAAGCGCGGAAGCGTTCTCTCCAAGCGTGTCGGTCGAGGGCTGAGATCGCGCCCGGCGCTTCGGCCTGGCAGGGTGGGTGCCAGGTCTGGGAGGACGACAAGACGATGAGCGGAACCACCGAAGCAGACGACCCGACGGCCGCGCTCGTGGCGCTCGCCGAGAGCCGCGGCGTCGCCACGTCATATTGGTCGTTCTTCGGCGATCGCGTCGAGGTGCCGGCCACGACTCTGCGGGCCGTGCTGCGGGCCATGGGCGTGACAGCTGAGACGGACGCCGAGGCCGAGCAGGCCATCGCCGATGCTGAGGAACGACTCTGGCGCGAGCTGCTGCCGCCATCGCTGGTCGTTCGCGTGGGATCCGGCGAGCTCAGCGTGCACGTCGCGGACGCTCACGACGTCACCCTGACCGTCGAACTGGAAGACGGGTCGTGGCGCGGCATCCCGATTCCCGATCAGCGTCCCGACTCGCGGATCGTCGATGGCGTCGTGGTGTGGCACGTCAGCGTGCCGCTGCCCGCGGATCTGCCCCTCGGGTGGCACACGGTCCACGCCCGGCAGCGGCCGTTCGGCGCGGATAGCGACGATCGCACGGCCGCCGCCCCGCTCGTCGTCACCCCCGACCGGCTGCCGGTGCCGCCTGGACGGCACGGTGGCAGGGCGTGGGGGCTCATGGCGCAGCTGTACTCGGTGCGCTCGCGTGGCTCATGGGGCATCGGCGACTTCGCAGATCTCGGCGACATCGCCGCGATCGCCGGAACGCATGGTGCCGACTTCCTCCTCGTCAATCCCATCCACGCGGCGGAGGTCACCCCCCGCATCGAGCCCTCGCCGTACCTGCCCGCGACTCGTCGCTTCCTGGCGCCCCTCTATGTCCGTCCCGAGGACATCCGCGAGGCGTCATATCTGTCGACCGAGGATCGTGCGGTGATCGCGCGAGTCCGCGAGACGGTGTCGGGATCGAACACGGATGCGTCCCGCATCGATCGTGATGCGGCGTGGCTGGCGAAGCGCGCGGCGCTCGAGATCGTCTTCGCCGCACCCCGCACGCCGGGCAGGCAGTCCTCGCTCGACGCCTTCGTAGCGCGGGAGGGTCGTCCCCTCGCCGACTTCGCGCTCTGGTGCGCTCTCGAGGAACACTACGCCGGCCGGCTCGCCGAGGGCGAGGAGCGTCCTGACGAGGCATGGGACATCGGATCGCCGCTCATCGCGCGGCTGCGGGCCGAGCTCGCGGAGCGGGTGGCGTTCCACTCGTGGCTGCAATGGGTCGCGGACGAACAGGTGCGCGCGGCGCAGGCGGCGGCGAAGGACGCCGGGATGCGCATAGGGATCATGCACGACCTTGCGGTGGGCGTGCATACGAAGGGGTCGGATGCCTGGTCCCTTCGTGAGACGTACGCCCAGGGGATGCTCGTGGGGGCGCCGCCCGACATGTACAACCAGCTCGGGCAGAACTGGAACCAGCCCCCGTGGCTGCCGGATGCGCTCGCACACTCGGGCTACGCCCCCCTGCGCGACATGATCCGCACCCTGCTGCGGCACGCCGGCGCCCTGCGCATCGACCACATCATCGGGTTCTTCCGGCTGTGGTGGATCCCGGCGGAGCTCGGCGCGGCGGCCGGCACGTATGTGCGGTACGACCATGAGGCCATGATCGGGGTCCTCGCGCTCGAGGCGCATCGCGCGGGTGCCGTCGTGATCGGGGAGGACCTCGGAAACGTCGAGCCGTGGGTGCGCGACTACCTGTCGTCCCGCGGCATCCTGGGCACCTCCGTGCTGTGGTTCGAGCACGAGAACGGCGGCCCGACACCGCCGGAGCACTACCGCGAGGCGCTGCTCGCGACGGTGAACACCCACGATCTGCCGCCCACAGCGGGCTACCTCGCGGGCGAGCATGTCGACCTGCGCGCGCGTCTGGGGCTGCTGACGCGTCCGGTCGCCGAGGAACGGGCGGATGCCGCGCGCGAGCGCGACACCATGCTCTCGATCCTGCGGCAGCGGGGGCTCATCGGCCTGGACGCCACCGAGCAGGAGATCGTCGAGGCACTGCACGTCTTCCTCACCGCTTCGCCGTCTCGGCTCCTGGGTGTGTCACTCGTCGACGCGGTCGGCGAGCGTCGAGTGCAGAATCAGCCAGGGACCGACCTGGAGTACCCGAACTGGCAGGTCCCACTCGCGGACGCCTCGGGTCGCGCAGTGCTGGTCGAGGACCTCGCCGACAACGCGCGGTTCGCGGCGCTGACGTCGGCGGTCAACGCAGCTCTGGACTGATCGCCCCGCAGGCCTTGCGTTTCGGTCTGGTTACGATACGTTCACCGGATTGCCGATCGGGCGCGCGGCGAACAAGGATAGCGGCAGGGTCGCACTCATCCGACGGCCCATCCCTTCCCAGCAGAGGTAGCACTATGTCACTGCACCACAGCAGGCGCGGCCGTCTCGGCCTCGCCATCGGCGCCTTCGGCGCTTCCGCCCTCCTCCTCGCCGGCTGCGCCGGTGGCGGCGGGGACACTGAATCCGCGGACGCCTCGGGCGAGCCGCTCATCGTGGGCACCACCGACAAGGTCACGACCCTCGACCCCGCAGGCTCGTACGACAACGGCTCGCTCGCTGTCCAGACCCAGGTCTTCCCGTACCTGGTCAACACCGACTACAACAGCAACGAGGTCGTCCCCGACCTCGCCGAGAGCGCCGAGTTCACCTCGCCCACGGAGTACACCGTGAAGCTCCCGGCCGGTCTGAAGTGGGCGAACGGCAACGACCTGACGTCTGCTGACGTCAAGTTCTCGTTCGACCGAAACCTCGCGATCGCTGACCCGAATGGCGCCTCGAGCCTGCTCTACAACCTCGACAGCGTCGAGGCGGTGGACGACACCACGGTGGTCTTCCACATGAAGGCAGAGAACGACCAGATCTTCCCCTTCATCCTGACGAGCTTCCCTGGCGCGATCGTCGACGACGAGGTCTTCTCGGCCGACGCGCTCACGGCCGACCAGGACATCGTCGACGCCAACGCGTTCGGCGGACCGTACGCGATCACGTCGTGGGACTTCAACAAGACCGTCGAGTTCACTCCCAATGAGAACTACCAGGGTCTGCTCGCTGCGCCGGTCAACGGCGGCGTGATCCTCAGCTACTTCGCCGAGTCCTCGAACCTGAAGCTCGCGGTTCAGGAAGGCGATGTGGATGTCGCATACCGCAGCCTCTCGTCGACCGACGTCGACGACCTGAGCGGAAACGACGCGGTCAAGGTCGTCAACGGCCCGGGCGGCGAGATTCGCTACATCGTCTTCAACTTCGACACGCAGCCCTACGGCGCCACGACCCCCGAAGCCGATACGGCCAAGGCGCTCGCGGTCCGTCAGGCCGTGGCCGACCTCGTCGACCGGCAGGAGATCTCGGAGCAGGTCTACAAGGGCACCTACACCCCGCTGTACTCCTACGTGCCCGAGGGCTTCGCCGGCGCGACTGACGCACTGAAGGGCCTCTACGGCGACGGCGACGGCGGCCCGGATGTCGACAAGGCAAAGGCCGCCCTCGAGGCAGCCGGAGTCACCACCCCGGTCGCGCTGAGTCTGCAGTACAGCCCGGACCACTACGGCCCGTCGTCGGGAGACGAGTACGCGCTCGTGAAGTCGCAGCTCGAGGAGAGCGGTCTGTTCGCCGTCGACCTCAAGTCGACCGAGTGGGTCCAGTACTCGAAGGACCGCACGGCCGACGTGTACCCCGCGTACCAGCTCGGCTGGTTCCCGGACTACTCCGACGCCGACAACTACCTCACGCCGTTCTTCCTGAAGGAGAACTTCCTCGGGAACCACTACGACAACCCCGAAGTCAACGACCTCATCCTGGAGCAGGCAGTCGAGACCGACCCGGCGACCCGCACCGCGGACATCGAGCAGATCCAAGAGCTCGTGGCGAACGACCTCTCGACCGTTCCGCTGCTGCAGGGTGCCCAGGTGGCCGTGGCCGGTGCCGACGTTGACGGGGTCATCCTCGACGCGTCGTTCAAGTTCCGGTTCGCACCTCTCACGAAGTAGTCGAACGATGACCGATGGGGCGGCTCGCGTGCGGGCCGCCTCATCGGCGTGCGGCGCTTTGCACCCTCACAGATAGGCTCCCCCCATGACGAGTGACGTCGTTGCGTCGATCGACCAGCCTCCGACATTTCTCGCGCGCCGGCGGGCGCGTTCCGGTGGGACGCTCGGCCGCTACATCTTGGTGCGGTTCCTCCTGATCATCCCGACGATCTTCATCCTCGTGACGCTCGTCTTCTTCCTCGTGCGACTGACGGGCGACCCCATCACGGCGGCGCTGGGCGGCCGGCTGCCCGCCGACCAGCTTCAGGAGCGTATCCACGACGCGGGCTATGACCGGCCGGCGATCGTCCAGTACCTCGAGTACCTCGGTAAGGTCTTCACCGGCAACTTCGGCACGACGCTCACTGACAATCGGCTGGTGACCGAGGTCGTCGTCCAATACGGACTGGCCACCTTCGAGCTCGTGATGTATGCGCTCATCATCGCGCTGGTCGTCGGCATACCCCTCGGAATGGTCGCAGCAGCCCGCCGCGATCGCGGCACGGATGCCGGCCTCCGCGTGAGCGCGATCCTCTTCTACGCGACGCCGGTGTTCTTCGCCGGCCTCCTCGCGAAGCTCGTCTTCTCGGTCTGGCTGGGCTGGTTCCCGGTGAGCGGTCGCGCGAGCGTGCGCACCGAGATCGCGCTCGAGCGTCAGGGCGGCACCGGCATCTACCTCATCGACGCCATCGCGTCGGGCAATCCCGCCTATGTGCAGGACGTCCTGCTTCACGCCGTTCTGCCCGCCATGGTGCTGGGGCTCGCGACGGCGGGCATCTTCCTTCGCCTGGTTCGGACCAACGTCATCGGCACGCACAACATGCCCTACATCGACGCGGCGCGCTCACGTGGCGTGAGCGAATACCGGCTGGTCCGGAGACATGCCTTCAAGCCCGCCCTCATCCCCATCATCACGGTCATCGGGTTGCAGATCGCCCTGCTCCTCGGGGGTGCCGTCCTCACGGAGACCACCTTCGAATGGCAGGGACTCGGGTTCCAGCTCGCGAAGTACCTCGGCTCCCGTGACTTCGTCGCCATTCAGGGCATCGTCGCGCTCATCGCCATCCTCGTCGCGCTCACGAACTTCGCGGTGGACGTCATAGCCGCCTTCCTCGACCCGAGGGTGAGGTACTGAGATGGCGAAGTCTGGCATCTTCACCCGCCTGCCCGTCGTGCATCAGCTGCGGCAGAGCGTCGGTCTGCAGCGCGGCATGCTCATCGCGGGCCTTGCGCTCACAAGCTTCTTCGCTCTGCTCGCGATCTTCGCACCATGGCTTGCGCCGTACGGCTTCGCCCAGCTGCGCGGTCCGGACGGGCTCTTCGGCGCCCAACAGCCACCGAGCCCGGAGCACTGGCTCGGAACGACCGTCGGTGGTTATGACGTGCTGTCGCGCACGATCTGGGGTGCCCAGACGTCGCTCCTCGTCGTCGTCGTCGCCCTGATCCTCTCGGTGTTCATCGGCATCCTGCTCGGGCTCGTATCGGGATATCTCGGCGGGTGGATGGACAAAACGGCGGTCGTCGTCGCCGACGCGATCTACGCCTTCCCGACCCTCCTGCTCGCGATCGTGGCTGCCATCGCCATCAGTGGGGGTCAATCCGGTCTCTGGCCGGGCATCATGGCGGCCGCGATCTCGATCACCGTCGTGTTCATTCCGCAGTACTTCCGCGTCGTCCGGTCCGAGGTGGTTCGAGTCAAGTCGGAGGCCTTCGTCGAGTCAGCCAAGGTCATCGGCGCCTCGACGCCACGCATCATGTTCGTGCACGTCCTGCGCAACGCCACGCGGACACTGCCGCTCATCGTGACCTTGAACGCCTCGGAGGCGATCGCGACTCTCGCCGCCCTGGGCTTCCTGGGCTTCGGCATCGAGCCGACGGCGGCCGCTGAATGGGGCTACGACCTCAAGGAATCGATCGGCGACGTATCCGCGGGCATCTGGTGGACGGCAATCCCGCCCGGCACCGCTCTGGTCCTCGCGATCCTGGGGATGACGCTCATCGGAGAGAGCCTGAACGACCTGGCCGACCCGCGCCTGCGGGCGCGTCRTCGTGCGACCAAGCAGACTCCGGCCGACGCCGTCGCCGCGTCCCAGCCGGCGACCCGCGAATTCATGGGAGAGGTCGAGTGATGGCTGCCGTACCCACAGCATCCGATGCCCTCGCGGTGGAGATCCGCGACCTCGATGTGACGTTCGCCACCGATGGCGGAGACGTTCGCGCCGTTCGCAAAGTGTCACTCGATGTTCGCCGCGGCGAAGTGCTGGCGATCGTCGGCGAGTCGGGCAGTGGCAAGACCGTGACCGCCCGGACCATCCTCGGCCTGCTACCCGAGACCGCTCTGATGCAGGGCACCGTCCTCCTCGACGGCACCGAGGTCATCGGGCTCGACAAGAAGGAGATGCGGGAAGTGCGCGGCACGAAAGCCGCGATGATCTTCCAGGAGCCTTCCACCGCGCTGAATCCCGTCTATACGGTGGGTTGGCAGCTGGCTGAGGGTCTGCGGGCGCACGGGAAGTACTCCAAGTCCGAGGCAAAGGCGCGTGCTGTCCAGATGCTCGGACGTGTCGGCATCCCCGACCCCGAGCACCGGGTGAACGACTACCCCCATCAGTTCTCCGGCGGACAGAAGCAACGCATCGTGATCGCGATGGCGCTCGCGCTCGACCCGACCGTCATCGTCGCCGACGAGCCGACGACTGCTCTCGACGTGACCGTACAGGCGGAGATCCTCCAACTGCTGCGCACGCTGCGCGACGAGGATGGCACCGCGATCGTCCTGATCACGCACAACATGGGCGTCGTCGCCGATCTCGCAGACCGCGTCGCGGTTATGTTGAACGGCGAGATCGTCGAAACCGCTCCCGCGCGCGATCTGTTCGCGGCGCCGCAGCACGACTACACGAAGCGCCTACTCGCTGCGGTTCCCCGTCTCGAGATCACCGACCGACAGCTCCCCTCATCAGACACCGCTGCAGAGCCTGTCGTCGTCGCGGACGAACTCGTCATCGAGTACGCCGGACGATTCGGCCGATCCATGTTCCGCGCCGTCGACCGCGTCAGCTTCTCGATCGCGCCCGGTGAGGTCCTCGGACTCGTCGGTGAGAGCGGATCGGGCAAGACCACCATCGGCCGCGCGATCGCGGGCCTGACACCGGTTGCCGATGGATCGCTTCGAGTGCTCGGCGTCGAGATGCGCGGGGTGAAGGAGCGGCAGTTCCGGCCGCACCGCAAGGAGCTGGGCTTCGTGTTCCAGGACCCGGCGACCAGCTTCAACCCGCTCATCACGATCGCGCAGAACGTCGCAGAGCCGTTGATCGTCCACGGCTCCGAGCGAGACGCGGTCGCGGTGCGAACCAAGGTCGACGAGCTTCTAGAGGCCGTGYAGCTGCCGAAGGCGTTCGGCGATCGATTCCCGCACGAGCTCTCGGGCGGTCAGCGCCAGCGGGCCTCGCTGGCCCGGGCTCTCGCTCTCGACCCGAAGCTGCTGATCGCCGACGAGCCGACGAGTGCCCTCGACGTCTCGGTGCAGGCGAAGGTCCTCGAGCTCTTCCAGGAACTGCAGGCGCAGTTCGGGTTCGCAACCCTCTTCATCACGCACGATCTCGCCGTCGTCGACATGCTCGCGCACAAGATCGTGGTGCTCCACAACGGAGTGATCGCGGAGGAGGGTCCGACCGCTCAGGTGCTCGGCAACCCGCAGGACCCGTACACGAAGCGTCTCATAGCGTCGCTCCCGGTGCCCGATCCCGAAGAGCAGGCCGCTCGCCGCGCTGCATGGAACGCGACGCGCGAGCTCTGACCGAGTTGCGCCCGCTACCGCAACGGGTGTGACCAACCACGCCCAGTCATCCGACTGCGATACTCTGCCCGGATCGCCCTTCCCACCGATGAGCGCCTGGCGTCGAGACTAAGGCCGAGGCTGCGTCACGTTTCCCGACCACGGCAGAGCGGCCGCTACCGTAGCGGTCATGACCGACAACTCGGAGCGCACAGCGCCGGCGTCCGGCGCGGCGTCCGCGGCGACCCTCCCGGCCGAACGGCTGAAGGCGTTCTGCGATGCCGTCGTGGCCATCGCGATGACGCTGCTCATCCTGCCGCTCATGGAGAGCGTGGGCGATGCCGCCGCCGACCACCTCACCTCGTTCGAGTGGCTGACCCAACCCCAGAACACCGGCCAGCTCTTCAGCTTCGTCCTCAGCTTCGTGCTGATCGCGAACTTCTGGCTGACCCACCACCGTCTCTTCGCCGGCATCCATCGAGTGACGAACGGCCTCCTCTGGCTGACGATCGCGTGGATGTTCACCATCGTCTGGCTGCCGATCCCCACCGCTCTGCTCGGTCAACTCGAGACGGATGCCGGGCAGGAGGTCCTCTACATCGGCACCCTCGCCCTGACCAGCCTCGTGATGTTCCTGAGCCGCCTGTATGTGCTGCGGCATCCATTGCTCCATGACATCCCCGAATCGCGCCTGCGCAGCGGGTTGACGGCGGACCTGGTGACCCTGGCGCTGTTCCTGCTCGCGCTCGCCGTCGCGCTGGTGTTCAAGGACGTGGGGTATTGGGCGATGTTCCTGCTTCTCCTGGTCGCGCCGGTGCACCGGCTCATCACGCGTCTGCGCTGACGGAGTCAGGACAGCAGCGCGAGGATCCCGCCGGCGAACATCTGGAACAGCCAGATGGCCACGAAGACGACGATGAACACGACGGTGAACCATCTGACGCCCTTCGTGAGACGGCGGCCGGGCGGCGCCACGCCTGGCGGCGGTCGAAGCAGCGCAGCAGGCGGGGTGAAGGGCACTGCGGTTCCCACGGTGGCGCCGGCCGACGATGACGTGACGGATGCCGCGGCCGCGGCATCCGTCGCCAGTCGTTCATCGCGCCAGCGCGACCATTGCGCGAATTTGTCTAGCAGCGCACCCACCACGGAGAACAGCCACGCCCAGGTTGCCGGATCCAGCGTGGAGAAGGACCGCTGGCCGTACAGGAACAGCCAGTCGTCGACGATCTCGACATCGAGCGCCGCCGCGTGGTCGATGAACCTCGCCATGATGTCGGGGGTGAACAGGTAGAGCGCATCGCGCTCGTAGCCGACCGGGCAGTACAGCGCGAAGTGCTCATTGAAGTCGCCCTCGAGTTCGAGCCGCTGCTTGCGGTCGAAGGCCGACGGGAGGTTCGATCCGAGGAACGAGTTGTTGCTGGTCGCGTCGAGCACGATGTTCGGCAGCGGCACGTCCAGCTTGACCGCGACATAGCCCCACTGGTGGGTGGTCTGGCTCTTGCCTGAGCCGGTCGAATACGAGTAGTTGCCGAACTCGACGAACCGCGGACGCTCGCCGCGGACGAGATCCGTCGCCTGGCGGGACTCGCCGAGGCCGAAGATCATTCCAGGCAGGCGGGGCGCCGCCACGTGCGGCAGATACGACATTCCGTTCGCCCGCGCGAATCGGTCGAGGCGGTACCAGCGCTCGCTCGTGCCGCTGAGGGCGCGGATGACACCGAACACGACCGCGACGGCGATCGCCGCCATGATGAGGAACGGCACGACCAGGAACACCGCCGCCGCGGGACCGCCCGTCTGTGCGCCGCCCGCGCTGAGAGCGATGACCGATCCGGCGATCGAGAGGAACGTCGTGCCGAACACGAACACGAAGACGACGATCACCAAGGCGGTGATGACTACGGCGATGCCGCCGAACGCCTGAGGCGCCCGACCTTCCTGCCGCAGCCGGCGCGCGTATGCGGTGACGGCCGCGCGGTCCACGGGCTCGGTGAGCGGGCGGGGATCCATGCGCCCAACGTAGCGGGGGACGCGCGATGGTTCGTGCAGGTGTCAGCGCCAGAATTCCGCGAGCGGCTCGGCGAGGGCTCTTCCCTGGTCGTACCCGGCGCGGGCAGCGGGCGCCCGCAGCGACGCATCCATCGCATTCTCACCGAACAGGGGCGCGGCGCCGCTGTCCGGGAAAATCGCCTCGACCCGGCTCCCCGCTGCGCGGAGGTCGTCGACCTGGGTGGCGAGATGGGTGCCCCACTCAGACGGATGCAGCGATCTGCCGCTCAGCGGCGACAGCACCAGCACCCGCCCGCAGCCGGCTGCCAGATCGGCGTTCTCTGCGTTGGAGCGGTAGCCGCCGTCGATATAGCGACCGTCGCCGATCCGGTAGGCGGATGCGCCGCCGGAGGTGCTGGCGGCGACGGCGTCCACCAGGTCGACGCCGCTGTGACGGTCGAACACGACAGGCTCACCGGTGCGGGCGTCGACGGCCGTGATGAAGATCGTCCGGTCCGGCCACTCCGGGCGGGGAAGGCGGGCGGCGACGATGTCGCGCCACCGTGCACTCCCGGAGCCGTCCGATGCCGCATCGTTCTCGAGCGTCATCGCACCCATGCGGCGGCGCATGTCGGCGGCGTCCGTCGAGGTCGCGATGATCGCGCGGAATCTCTCCAGATGGTCGGTCACCGGTATCGGGGCCGCGCGTCGGCGCTCGGGTTCACCCGCAGCGGGCCGCTGCGGAGGGACCGCGGCGATGGTCTCGGCATAGAGCTCACCCGGGGTCGCACCGGCGAGCTGAGCCGCGTTCGTCGATCCGGATGATGTGCCGATGGTCAGGTCGGCCGTGGTCACGTCGAGTCCGGCTTCGGCCAGGCCGGCGATGACGCCGATCACCCAGGCGTTGCCGGCCGATCCGCCGCCGCCGAGGACGAGCGCGCGCTCGGTGGGGTGCAGAGAGGAAGAAGGGGTGGTGTTCATGGGAGTCGCCTTTCGCGAATTGCCTGTCTGGCGCTCCCGGTGGCGACTACGTCAGTCGCGCGATCGTGGACTGCAGGGGAGCGCCCACTGTGGATACTGCCTTCATGGGACTCACCTCCTGTCAACGGTTCACGATCGCAGGAACGCTATCACGGCATGATCGAACCAGCGAGCGAAGGAGTGGCGCATGGAACCGAGGAACCCGGACGATCTCGAGGCGCTGCGCGCGGCATCCGATGTCCTCGGCATCGACGCGCTGCTGAGCGACGAGGAGCGGGCGGTGCGCGACCGGGTGCGCGGCTTCGTCGACGAGCGGATCCGGCCGTACATCGCTGACTGGTTCGACCGCGCCGTCTTCCCGGCTGATCTCGTTCCCGAACTCGGCGAACTGGGCGTGCTCGGGATGACCCTCGAGGGATACGGATGCCCCGGCCGCAGCGCCGTCGCGTACGGCCTCGCCGCGCTCGAGCTCGAGGCCGGCGACTCCGGGATCCGCACGTTCGTGTCGGTGCAGGGGTCGCTCGCGATGGGGTCGATCCATCGCTGGGGGACCGAGGCGCAGAAGCAGGAGTGGCTGCCGCGGATGGCGCGCGGCGAGGTCATCGGATGCTTCGGCCTGACCGAGCCCGACGCGGGCTCCGATCCCGCGAGCATGAAGACGTTCGCGCGGCGCGACGGCGCCGACTGGGTGCTGAGCGGCTCGAAGCGGTGGATCGGGCTGGCGTCGATCGCGCAGGTCGCCGTGATCTGGGCCCAGACCGAGGGCGGCATCCGCGGATTCCTCGTCCCGACCGACGCGCCGGGCTTCCGCGCGACGGTGATCGAGCCGAAGCTGTCGATGCGCGCTTCGATCCAGTGCGAGCTGCACTTCGATGGGGTGCGGCTGCCGGCCGCGGCCCTGCTGCCCGGGGCGGAGGGGCTGCGCGGGCCATTCTCCGGGTTGAGTGAAGCGCGCTACGGAATCGTGTGGGGGGCGCTCGGTGCCGGGCGGGACAGCTTCGAGGCGGCCCTGCGGTACTCGCTGTCGCGGGAGCAGTTCGGCCGGCCGATCGCGGGGTTCCAGCTCACCCAGCAGAAGCTCGTCGACATGGCCGTGGAGCTGCAGAAGGGGGCGCTCCTTGCGCTGCATCTCGGCCGCCTCAAGGACCAGGGGCGGCTCCGGCCGGAGCAGATCTCGCTCGGCAAGCTCAACAACGTGCGGGAGGCCATCGCGATCGCGCGCGAGGCGCGGACCATCCTCGGCGGCAACGGCATCCTCATCGAGAACAGCCCGATCCGGCATGCCGCGAACCTCGAGTCGGTGCGGACATATGAGGGCACCGACGAGGTGCACACCCTCATCCTCGGGCAGCACCTGACCGGCATCCCGGCGTTCCGCTGAGCTCGCCTCGGACCTCTCGACCGGACGGGTTGTTCACACGCACAACTGACCGGTTTGGCGCCGCGGGTAGGGTGATTCGAGCGAAGCGCGCGGTCCCACCGAGGGCACCACAACGGAGTGCGCGGTGGGAGAGTTTCGACATGCCTGGTCTGATCGCTGATCTCGGCGGCTACGCGCTGCGGCAGCCGCGCGAGTACGGCCGCCTCCGCCGCATCCGCGAGCGCATCTACACGGTCCTCGCGCCGCTGCGCGCCGAGGTGCTGCGCTCCGACGAGCCCATCCCGTTCGCCGACCTCGACCGCGGGGCCTTCCGCCCGCTCCGCAACGGCGCCGCGTGGGGCGCCAAGTTCGACTGCGCCTGGCTGCGCATCACCGGCGACGTGCCCGCGGGCGCGGCTGATGCTGTCGCGATGCTCGGCATCCGCGGCGAGGGACTCATCTACTCCGCGGCCGGCGAGGTGCTCGATTCGGTCAGCACGGTATGGATCCAGGGCGACCTGCCGCACAGCGGCGGCCAGCACCGGCCCGTGCACGGCGTCGACACGAGCACCGGGCACATCGAGTTCTACGCCGACGTCGCCTACAACGGCTGGCTGCTCTACGACTTCGGCAAGGCCAAGTTCCACGACGCGCATCTCGCCCGCCGCGACGACGCGGTGTTCGACCTCTACTACGACTACCTCACGCTCGCGGTGCTCGCCGATGCCACCCAAGACGCCGCGCTCGCCGCTGAGCTGAACGCCGCCCTGCGGGTGGCGTACGGTCGCTTCACTGCGGGCGACGCCCAGGCCGCGCGGGACGCACTCGCGGGGCCGCTGGCCGCGGCATCCGATAGCGACTTCGTCTACAGCGCCGTCGGCCATGGCCACCTCGACATGGCCTGGCTGTGGCCGCTGCGCGAGACGCGCCGCAAGGCCGCGCGCACGTACGCGAACGCCCTCAAGAACATCGACCGCACGGATGACTACATCTACGGCACGAGCCAGCCGCAGCAGATGCAGTGGATGAAGCAGGAGCATCCCGCCCTCTTCGAGCGGATGAAGGATGCCGTCGCCGCCGGCCGGATGGAACTCCAGGGTGCGTTCTGGGTAGAGCCCGACACCAACCTGCCGAGCGGGGAGTCGCTGGTGCGCCAGGCCCTGCACGGGCGGCGGTTCCTCGAGGAGGAGTTCGGGCTCGACCGCGAGGCCATGCGGATCTGCTGGCTGCCCGACACGTTCGGGTACAACGGCAACCTGCCGCAGATCCTGCGCAAGAGCGGGATGGACTGGTTCCAGACGATCAAGCTGTCGTGGAACAAGGTCAACGTGTTCCCGCATCGCACCTTCCACTGGCAGGGCATCGACGGGTCGACCGTGCTCGTGCACATGCCCCCGGAGGGCGACTACAACAGCCGCGCCGCGGCCGATGGCCTCCTCAAGGGCGTGCAGCGGTATCCCGAGCGCGATCTCGAATCGGCGCTGCTCGTCTACGGCGCGGGCGACGGCGGCGGGGGGCCGGGCGAGGTGCACCTCGAGCTCACCCGGCGTGAGCAGAACCTCCGCGGGCTGCCGCGCGTCGAGTACTCGACGGCCGACCGCTTCTTCCGCGCGCTCGAGCTGCAGGAGATCACGCACACCCACGTCGGCGAGCTGTACCTCGAGACGCACCAGGGCACGTACACGACCCAGGGCGCGATCAAGAAGTACAACCGGCTCGTGGAGCGCAAGCTGCACAACGCCGAGGCGCTCGCCGCGCTGACCGGTGGCGGCACCGAGGCGCTCGACGCGCACTGGAAGGTGCTGCTGCTCAACCAGTTCCACGACATCATTCCGGGTTCGTCGATCACCAGGGTCAATACCGAGGCCGTGGAGGCGTACCAGTCGGTGGACGCCGAACTCGATGCGCACATCGCCGACCTGGTGGCTGAGCTGCCGGCCGGGCAGGGTCGCTCCGCGATCAACCTCACCGGCTTCGCGCGACGCGAGCTCGTCGCCGTCGACGGCGAGTGGCTGCAGGCCGACGTCGGTCCTTACTCCGCCGCACCCCTGACGCCCGCTGCCGCGTTCGATTCACTCGCGACCACCGCCGACACGATCACCAATGGCATCCTCACTCTGCAGTTCGACGCCACCGGCGAGATCATCTCGTGCACGGATGCGAGCGGCACGGAGCATGCTGGGGCGGGCCTGAACCGCCTCGTCGTGTTCGAGGACCCGTTTCAGTTCCCCTTCGACGCGTGGGACATCGATCAGGGCTACCGCGAGAAGAAGTCGCAGACGCTCACCGTCAGCGAGGTCCGCACGAGCATCGACGGGGCGCGGGTGGTGCGTCACCACGCATACCGCGCGCCGAAGGTCACGATCCACCAGCGCGTGATCCTGGAGGCGGGCAGCCCGGTGGTGCGATTCGAGACGCACGTCGATTGGCATGAGAAGCATCGGATGCTGCGCGCCGAGTTCTTCCCGACCCACTACGGCCCCGAAGCGCTGTGCGAGATCCAGTTCGGCCACATCGGACGGCCGACGACCGAGCGCGATTCGGTCGAGAAGGCCCAGTTCGAGATCTGCGCGCACAAGTGGATCGCGGTGCAGGACGACGAGGCGGGCTTCGCTCTGCTCAACGACAGCAAGTACGGCCATCGGGCGAAGGACGGCCTGCTGAGCCTGAACCTGCTGCGCGCGCCGACGTTCCCCGACAAGACGGCGGACCGCGGCACCCACGAGTTCACCTACGCCTTCATGCCGTTCGCGCCGGGCGACCTCGCCACCGTGATCGCCGAGGGCTATCGACTCAACAATCCGCTGCTCGTGGCCGACGGCGCCCTGTTCGAGACCGCGGCCGCAACGACCGGCGACGCCGTGATCGTCGAGACCCTCAAGCCCGCCGAGGACGGGAGCGGCATCATCGTGCGGCTCTACGAAAGCCTCGGCCGTCCCGCCTCGACGGCGCTCCGCACCACCATCGCGCACACGCGAGCGACGGAGACCGACCTCATGGAGCTGCCGATCAGCGAGACCGCCGTCGACCTCGCGAACCTCGAGTTCGGGCCGTTCGAGATCAAGACGATCCTGTTGGAGACCCCCCGATGACCGACACCGTGACGCTGACGCCGCCGACGCTCACACCGCGCACCCAGCGCACGTCGATCGTGGTCGCCGGCTTCGGGCAGAACATCGTGCTCACCACGGTGACGACGTTCATCCTCGTGTACCTGATTCAGTACGCCCACATCAGCGTGCAGGGTCTGGCCGTGGTCACCGCGATCATCACGGTCGCGAAGCTGGTCGACGCGGTGAGCGACCCCGTCATGGGCAGCCTCGTCGATATGACGCGGACGCGGTGGGGCAAGATGCGGCCGTACATCCTCTTCTCGGCCGCGCCCGTCGCCGTGCTGTCGACGCTCCTCTTCGCGATCCCGGATGTCTCGGAGGCGGGAAAGCTCGTCTTCTTCGGCGTCTGCTACTTCCTGTGGGGGTTCGCGTACACGATCTGCGACGTGCCCTTCTGGGGCCTGATCGGGTCGGCCTTCCCGGATTCGACCGAGCGCACCGGCGTGATCTCCCACGTGCGCGCGTTCGGCGCGATCGCGCTCGGTCTTGCCACGCTCGGGATGCCGTGGCTCGCGCTCGCCTTCAGCTTCAACGGTGAGACCACGGCCACGGGCTGGACGATCGCGGTGGCTGTGGCATCTGTCGTCGGCATGGGCATGTTCCTCCTGGCGTTCTTCAACACGCGCGAGAAGGCACAGGGCGAGCGCGAGCGGCTGTCCTTCAAGGAGCTGTTCGGCACGCTCTTCAAGAACACGCCCCTGCTGATGGTGCTGCTGGGTTCAGTCCTGGGATTCGGGCGCTACATCGTGCAGGCCGGCGGCGCGGTGTTCGTCGTGATCGCCTACGGGAACGCGGCGTACTTCACCCTGATCGGCGCGGCCATCATCGTCGGCATGGTGCTCTCGTCGTTCCTCACCCCGCTGCTGCTCAGGCGGCTGAGCGGCAAGTCGCTCATCCTCTGGAGCTCGCTCGCCGGGGCTGTCTTCTACGTCGCGATGTACCTCGTCGGATTCGCCAGCATCATCGCGATCATGATCTTCATCTTCCTGACCGGGCTCACGCTCGGGGTGTTCCTCGTTGTGCAGACCACGATGCTCGCCGACGCGGTCGACGACGTCGAGCGCCGCACCGGAGTGCGCAACGACGGCATCTCGTTCTCGACGCTGACGTTCGTCTCGAAGGTCATGAACGCCCTCGCCGTGCTCGTGTTCGGCGCCTTCGTGGTGATCGCGGGCTACCAAGCCGGGGTCACGGTCACCCCGCAGATGCAGAACACCGTGTTCATCGCGATCACCCTCGTGCCGGCGCTGAGCTGCCTGGTGTCGGCCGTGCCGTTCCTCTTCTACAAGGTCGGCAAGCCCGCCGCGGTGTGAGCGCCCGGAGCATCCCGATTCGGCCGGGAACCAGGCATCCGCTAGACTGTCAAGGTTGTCCGGTTGCGACTCTGTTCGCGTAAGCCCGTGACGACGTGCACACACCCTCCTGCTGCCGGGAAATGCCCGACAGCCGTTCTAGTCCGAAGGAGGTGGGTTAGTGACGCACCAGTACGAACTCATGGTCATTCTGAGCCCCGAGATCGATGAGCGCACGGTTGCCCCGAGCCTCGACAAGTTCCTGAAGGTCATCACAACTGATGGTGGCTCGATCGACAAGGTCGACATCTGGGGCAAGCGCCGTCTCGCGTACGAGATCCAGAAGAAGACCGAAGGCATCTACGCCGTCGTCAACTTCACCGCGACGAGCGCCGCCACCAACGAGCTCGACCGTCAGCTGAACCTCAGCGAGCTGGTCATGCGCACCAAGGTGCTCCGTGCGGAAGAGGCCATCGCGATGGTCGCCGCCGAGGCCGAGCGCTCCGCCGAGAAGGCCGCCCGCAAGGCTGCCCGCCCCGCGAAGCCCGCCAAGCAGGACGCGTAACGATCATGGCCGGCGAGACGATCATCACTGTGGTGGGAAACCTCACGGCTGATCCCGAGCTGCGCTACACGCAGGCCGGACTCCCCGTCGCGAACTTCACCATCGCGTCGACCCCGCGCAACTTCGACCGTCAGGCGAACGAGTGGAAGGACGGCGAAGCGCTGTTCCTCCGCGCGAGCGTCTGGCGCGAGTTCGCCGAGCACGTCGCAGGCTCACTGACGAAGGGCTCCCGCGTCATCGCGACCGGTCGCCTCAAGCAGCGCTCCTACGAGACGCGCGAGGGCGAGAAGCGCACTGCCATCGAGCTGGAGGTCGACGAGATCGGCCCCTCGCTGCGCTACGCCACCGCACAGGTGACGCGTGCCGCGGGTGGCAGCTCCGGCGGCGGTCAGTCTCGTGCCCAGGTTGCGGACGAGCCGTGGTCGACCCCCGGGTCATCCACCGGCGGTGGCGCGGACGCCTGGAGCACTCCTGGCACCGCCTACGGCGACGACACCCCGTTCTAACGAATTCCGGATGCCTCGGCATCCGATCTCTCTTCAAGTAAAGGAAAACCATGGCTGGAAAGTCGAGCGGCGACCGCCGCAAGCCGCGGAAGGGCGGCAAGACCGCCGCTCCCGCGAAGCCGACCCGCGTCGGCGTCATTGACTACAAGGACGTCGCCACGCTTCGCAAGTTCATCTCGGAGCGTGGGAAGATCCGCGCCCGTCGCATCACCGGTGTCAACGTGCAGGAGCAGCGTCTCATCGCTCGCGCAATCAAGAACGCGCGCGAGATGGCGCTTCTGCCCTACGCCGGCGCCGGCAGGTAGGGACTGGATATGTCGAAGCTGATTCTCACGAACGAGGTCGCCGGGCTGGGCTCAGCCGGTGACGTGGTCGAGGTCAAGGACGGGTACGCCCGCAACTACCTCATCCCCCAGGGATTCGCTGTCACGTGGTCACGTGGCGGCGAGAAGCAGGTCGCGTCGATTCGCGCAGCCCGCGAGTCCCGCGCCATCCACGACCACGAAGAGGCCGTCGCGCTCAAGGACGCCCTCGAGTCGAACAAGGTCAAGCTGCCGGTCAAGGCCGGCGCTGAAGGCCGCCTGTTCGGCTCGGTCAAGACCGAGGCCATCGCCAACGCCGTCAAGGCTGCGGGTCTCGGTGACCTGGACAAGCGCAAGATCCACATCACCTCGCCGATCAAGTCGGTGGGCGAGCACGAGGCCACGGTCCGTCTGCGCGACGACCTGACCGCCGTGATCACCCTGCAGGTGGTTGCCGCGAAGTAGTTCCTATTCGGTCCCTGAGCTTGTCGAAGGGGTCGAAGCAACGGATGCCGCAGACCTTCGGGTCTGCGGCATCCGTCGTTTTTCGGCCCCAAGATAGTCGCTGCAGGGGTGCGTGTACAGTGCCGAATCGCTAACGGGGAAAGCCTCTTCGGAGTTGTGCTTTCCACGGATCTGTGCACAGGTAGGCGCGATCGGCGAAACCTTCAACGATTACTTCAACCCCGTTGTCCTCCACACCCCTGTTAGCCTAATAACCCCAGGTCAGCATACGAATAATCAGGCGAAACGAACCCGAAACACGACGTTGTCCACAGGTGTTGTGCACAGGGTACCCGGCGTTTCGCGCAGGCATTCCACAGAGTTATCCACAGGCTCAGTTGCGGTGGCGATGCCCCCTATCTAGCGTGGGGTGCGGCCCCCCGGGGAGCCTCGATGCCAAGGTCGGATGTCGGGGGTGGGTGCTCTCCTGAGAGCAGGAGGAACGGATGCCGCGGCATCCGTCGATCTGCGCTCATGCGCGCCTGCCCGAACCTCCGCGACCGCCCGAGAACGCCCGATGTACGACCCGAAGGACTTGCCTATGTCGATCGCCGACATCTCCGAAGAGCGCATGGGCGGACCCCGCGAGCACGAGCGCACCCCGCCTCACGACCTGCTGGCGGAGCAGAGCGCACTCGGCGGCATGCTGCTGTCGAAGGACGCCGTGGCCGACGTCATCGAGACGTTGCGCGGCACGGACTTCTACATCCCGAAGCACGAGCTGATCTTCGAGGCGATCCTCTCGCTGTACTCGCACGGCGAGCCCACCGACGTGGTCGCGGTCACCGACGAGCTCATCAAGACCGGCGAGCTCCAGCGTGCCGGCGGCGCCGACTACCTGCACACCCTCACCTCGATCGTGCCGACGGCGGCGAACGCCGGCTACTACGGCACGATCGTCGCCGAGCGCGCGCTGCTGCGCCGTCTGGTCGAGGCCGGCACCCGCATCGTGCAGATGGGCTATTCCGGTCAGGGCGAGGCGCTCGACCTGGTTAACAACGCCCAGGCGGAGATCTACGGCGTCACCGGCGCCGATGCGGCCGAAGACTACGTCCCCCTCACGATCGCCGTCGACGCTGCCGTTGATGAGATCGAGGCGGCGCGCGGTCGCGATGGGCAGATGACCGGCGTCCCCACCGGCTTCGCGCAGCTCGACCAGCTCACCAACGGGCTGCACCCGGGACAGTTGATCATCATCGCCGCCCGCCCTGCGCTCGGAAAGTCGACGCTCGCGCTCGACTTCGCGCGCGCGGCATCCATCAAGCACGACCTGCCCACGATCTTCTTCTCCCTGGAAATGGGGCGCAGCGAGATCGCCATGCGCCTGATGTCGGCCGAGGCATCGGTGCCGCTGCAGGCCATGCGCAAGGGCACGCTCGATTCGCGCGACTGGACGACGATCGCCTCCGTGCGCGGACGCATCAACGACGCCCCGTTGTATATCGACGACAGCCCGAACATGACGCTCGTCGAGATCCGCGCGAAGTGCCGCCGGCTCAAGCAGCGGGTCGGGCTCAAGATGGTGGTCATCGACTACCTCCAGCTCATGACTTCGGGCAAGCGCGTGGAATCGAGGCAGCAGGAGGTCAGCGAGTTCTCGCGTGCCCTGAAGCTGCTCGCGAAGGAGATCGGTGTTCCGGTCATCGCGCTGTCGCAGCTGAACCGTGGTCCGGAGCAGCGTGCCGACAAGAAGCCCGCACTCTCCGACCTGCGTGAATCGGGTTCGCTCGAGCAGGACGCCGACATGGTGATCCTGCTGCACCGCGAGGCCGCGTACGAGAAGGAGAACCCCCGCGCCGGCGAGGCCGACCTCATCGTCGCCAAGCACCGCAACGGGCCCACCGACACCGTGACGGTGGCGTTCCAGGGTCACTTCTCGCGCTTCACCGACATGGCGGTCGGGCTCTAGCTCACTTGTTTTTGTAGGGATTCTTTGAAATGTCCATTTCGCGGCTAAATGGCCACGTGATGTCCATATGGACATTTCGCCCCTGACCGGGCGCAGTCGTCGACCTCGATGAAACGGGGCAAGCCATGCCTGGGCGGTGCTCAGCGCCTCGGGATGCCTGCTGCGTTTGGCGGGCCTAAGTGCGACTTGTGTCGCGGGCGGGTCCTACGGGAATCTCGGCGGGCAGCCAGCGCCCCTTGCGATCGTGCCCGGTCTGCCCGGCCCAGAGCCGTTCCCTCAGGTGCGGCAGCCGGTCACTGAGGAGTCCGTCTACGAACAAGCGCCGTCGCGCTCGAGGACCCGCTCGAGGGAACAGCCCTTTGCGGTGGTCGCATCGGACGCGAGGATGATGTGATGGAGCCCGTGGACCCCGCCGTCGAGACGCTGAACGCGTATGAGGAGCACGCGACGCAGTACGTCGATCGCACGTCCAACGCTCGGTCGCCCCTTGTCGATGACCTGATCGGGCTGACCGCGGCCGGGGATCGTGTGCTCGAGTTGGGTACCGGTCCCGGTAGGGACGCCGTGGCGCTGGAGGCTGCCGGGCTGATCGTCGACCGGACGGACGGTGCGGCCGCGTTCGTCGAAAGACTCAATGCGGCCGGTCATGCCGCTCGGGTGTTGAAACTCGACGCGCGCGACTTCGGCGGACCGTATGACGCGGTGTTCGCGAACGCGGTCCTTCTGCATGTGCCCCGTGCGCGGCTGGCAGGTGTGCTTGAGGTGGCGCGTCGAGCAACGCGAGCGGGCGGCGTGCTTGTGGCGTCGTTCAAGAAGGGTGAGGGCGAGGGCTGGTCGAGCCAAAAGCTGGACGCCCGAAGGCACTTCACCTACTGGCAGGAAGACGCCCTAGAAGCCGTGGTCCGCGACGCAGGGTGGACGCCGCTCAAGATCGTTGACTCCACCCAGCCGACATCGGCGGAGAAGTGGATCACCGTCCTCGCACGCCACGAACTGGCCCGCTGAGGGCCGTTCAGTGCGCCGTCGGTAGCGAGGAACCGTTTGTCGCATCGGTAGGGTGGCCGAATGTCGGACGAACGACAGAATGCAATGGGGCGCCGCGAGATCATCGCGGCCTACATCGAGGTGCTGGGTCGACTCGCAGAACTGGTTGAGGTCTGCTCGGCTGTGCAGGGTGACGGTCAGGAGCTGCGGGGCGCGGTGCAGCGAACGTTTGGATTAAGTCCGATCGCGGCTGAATCGGTACTTGCAATGCAGGTCAGACGTTTCACGCCGCAAGAGCGGCAAAAGATCCGGGATGAGCTGGCCGACATCGACCAATGGCTAGAGCGGAACACCGGCTCGTAGTCCCAGCGGGACGGCGCGCAAGCCGACCGGGATACGGCGCCTAGGGGTCGCTCACGCGCCGGTTGCAGCCAGTAGCCTGCCGAGATGAYCGATACTGAGCTCGAGGTGACCCCCGACGTCGTCAGAGAGTGGACGCGCCGAGCGTTCGATGAGGGGCGGGAAGCCGACGAGCGAGTCGAGACCAAGCCGTGGGGCTTCACGATCTCGCGGCAGTCCCGGGTCTATCTCGACACGGGCGACGTGCTGACGATGCTCATCGGCAGCGGGCCGTACATCGTCGATGGCGAGACTGGAGAGGTCTGGGCGACGGGCTCTGACCCGATCTCTCACTCCGGGGATGAGCGCACAATCGGGTACGCGAACCTCCACGACAGGCAGACCTTCCAGCGCTGGCGCCGGGGGCGGATACCCGGTGTCGCCAACGTGCTCGACACGATCGATCCCGATGGCGCGGATGCCCGCCTGCTGCAGTGCCACGCCCGGTGGGGCTACCTGGAGAAGCCGTTCTCCCGCGACGGGCAGTTCGGGTGGTCCGACATGGAGACGGGCCAGTACATCGAGCCGAAGGGGGAGCGGTGGGCATTCCGGTCCTGGAGCCGCGGCACGTCGACGGACATAGCGGTGTTCAGCCACCGAGACGACGCGCTACGAGCGTTGATGATCGATCTCGCGCGGCCGGGAGCCGGCGGGCGCTCGTTCGCGCCGAGGAACCAGCCTGTGGGGGTCTCGGTCCTGGACATCGGCGAGCGGCCGGCTCTGCGCTGGGACGACCGTGAGGCCTTGTTCTCTGTCCGCTCCTGGGGCCGGGACTCATTTCTGCCGTTCGTGCGCGCGTMGCTCGCGGATATTGCGGCGTCGTTTGCCTCTCCGACGGGAGTACCGCTCCTGACCTACGTCACGCGCGCCGACCAGGGGCACTTAGGTCGCGCCGACTGACCGGTCTCCGGGCGGCGGGTGATAGCCGTGACATCAAACGGTGACGCTGGCACGATGGCGGTATGGCGCGGGCGTGGCAGGTGATCCTCGGTGGATTGCGGTGGGGCGCCTTGCTCTGCGTCGTCGGGGGCGGATTGATGTTCGTTGCCGGAATGCTGACCGACTTCAGATCCCTCGCTGGCACCGGCTTCCTATTGGCGGGCGGAGTCTCTCTGTTGGTCGGCGCCGTGTACTGCGGTGTGTTCGCCGCCGACGAGAGCCGCTATCGCCGCACGCGGCGCGAGGACTCGGCCCGAGCCTGAGGCTCGGGCCGTCACTGTGGGCTGACCATGCGCCGCTCGAGCAGAACTGTCGTGGTCGACGATCCGCTTGCGAGCGAGGCTCAGTGCCCTTTTCAACGCGGGCTTCGTGTAGGAATTCGCAAATTATCGTGGTCTGCGAAGGTACTGACCGCCGCAAACCAACGCGGATTCCCGGTCGTTTCCCGCAAGGTCGATCAGGAACCTGCATCACTTGTTTTGTAGGTCTTTTTTGAAGTTGTCCACTTTCGCGGATGACTCGTCCACGCGATGTCCATATGGACATTTCGCCCCCTGACTGGGCGCAATCGTCCTCATGTGGACGAGGCAGATTTCGACCGATCTCTCCCGGCCCACGCAGATTGTCGCCTGAGAGGATGAGCGGATGATCCAGAGTCCGCAGACGATCCAGGTGACCCGCGACGGCAGCTCGAGCGAGGCCACTGTCGCGTGGCGATACGAGTCGGGGTCGTGGGTGGTCGAGATCACCTCACCCGAGTTCGCTTCCATTTCAGCGCGTGAGAACGACGCCTTCGAGGCGCTGTGCGTGATCCGGGAGCAGCTGGAGCCGCTGGGGTGGCGGATAGGCGTGGCTGGCGCACAGCCAGACGTCTGGCCCAGTGGCATGGCCCGCGATCAAGGCGGCGGTCTGAGCGCCTACCGCTTCGCACCTGAAGGAGTCGAGAGCGTCGTTGACACCTTCGCGCCCGTCGACCCTGCGACAGTGACAACGGTCGCAGAGCAACGGGCCAAGGTCGACCGGCTCATAGGCTGAGCCCATTCATCCCTTGCCGCTCGTGAACTGACGACTCGTATGTCGATCCAGGATGGACCCATGCCCGACGACGCAACCGCTGATCTCATCCGCGCGCTGATCGAGAACATGAGAGGAGACGGCGACGATTGGTCATCGCTGGCGATGGTCATCGACCTCAGCGGAGGCCGGGTCAGCGGAACGCACGGCTACACCTACTCGCCCGCCGGCACGGCCTCGGCGGTCGCATCGCGCCCGTCGGGGATCAAGCCCGCCGTGGACGCGCTGCGCGAGAGCAACTACAAGCCGGGGCAGGAACCGCCGCTGAAGATCCTCGTGCAGTTCGATCGCGACTCTGGAAGGTACGACCTGACGTTCGAGGATGACGACGCGTCACGCTGGAAGGTGACCCCGGCGAGCATCGACCAGCTCAGCGCGGAGCTTCGCCCGGACTTCGGCTCGTTCACGGGCACATGACGCCCACTGCACGCCGGGTGAACGGGTACGGGCGGCACATGGGAGGACCAACGGGAATGCCGGTCTCGGCTGCTCCGTTGCAGTTCCCGACCTGTCGAACCCAAAGGGAGCCCCGATGGCCACACCCACCACACCTGGCGTGCGAGACACCACTGCCGCTCCGGTCGTCGCGCCGTCAGCGCCAAAGCCGCCGTCCGTGCACATCCGCGCGGCCATCACGTGGCTGGCGATCTTCCCGCTCGTCGCGATCGGCATGCTGCTCATCGGACCCATCTCCGTCGACTGGCACCCGGTCGCGCGAGCCTTCGTGCTCACCCTCATCGTCGTACCCCTCGCGGTGTACCTTGTCGTCCCCCAGCTGATGCGTGCGTACGGCGCGATCCGCGCACGAATGGCCCGCTGACATCATCGCGCGCCTGCGGTTTGATCACCCAGCCAGTCCCACGAGAACGAAAGCGACTATCGCGCAGGCAAAGATCACCGGGCCGCTCGGAGAGCGACCCTCTCGCGAGCGTCAAAGAAACGCGCCTACTGCCCACGACCTAGGTCGGGATCTCAAGCCAAGGTTGGCGGTAGTGCCGAAGGCCTTCGGCCAACAGCGTGGACAGGTCTGCGAAACTGATCCTCAGACTCACTGCAGCGATGATGACCGGAGAACCGAACAGACGGTTGTTCGCGATGGCAGCAATGCGGGGCAGTCCACGCAGGCGTGTCACGTAGAGCCCCGGATCGCGGACGCCGATGACGACCAACGGCGTGCCGGCGATGCTCAGTTCCGAAACCTGGGTCACATCTGCCCAGAGCACCCGCGCGACCGCCGTGAGGGAACTGGTGTCCTCGAACCCGGTCTCGTCCACGACGAGACCCGGACCAGCTTTGAGGAGAACGACGATCCAGCCGATCCCGAATCCGACGAACGTCACGACACCAACGGTGCCGATGATCAGCGTGAGAGCAGATCCCTCGGCGATGATCGCAAGAGAAGCCGCGACGAAGAGCGCACATCCCAGGAGGCCAGCCAGGCTCTTGGCTCGGCTACGTGCAACCACCGCCTGCATGGCGCCATTCTGCATGAGAACCACCGCCCGCACGACCGGCGCTCGAGCGCACGCTACCTCGAGCCGTTGGTGCGGAGCGTATTGTGCACGCATGAACGCTGAGCGCCGGCTGCCGAACATCGGTGCCCCTGCCAGGAGGGCCCTCGACGAGGCGGGGGTACGGGACTTGGATGACGTCAAGAAGGCTGGACTCGATCACCTTGCGACTCTCCACGGAGTCGGTCCGAAGGCGATCAGCATGTTGAGAGCCGCTCTTGAGGAATAGCCGCCGACCTCGGCCGCGATCCGTGATGCTCCGCTCCGTCCAGAATTGAGTCGTGACTTTGGAGCGTGTGTCGGCTGCCGACATCGATCAATTGCGCAGCTTCCTGGTCGAGGTGGATCTGACTCTGGCAGGACTTGAGGACCCGACAACTCATCTGTGGATCGAGCGTGACGAGAGCGGCAACGTGATCGGCACAACGGGGTTCGAGTTGAGTGAGGACTGCAAACACGCGCTCATCCGCAGCGTTGCGGTGTCGCCGCCACAGCGCGTTCGGGGCGCGGGCTCTCGGTTGGCTCGGTACGCCATGGATCAGGCGCGGGTGGCAGGAGCCACACAGGCATGGCTGTTCTCGCGCCGATCAGGTGCGTTCTGGCAGAAGCTCGGCTTCACCCGCGCTGACCGCGACGAGCTGGCCCAGGCGCTCCCACACGCGCATCAGGTGCGACTCTTCGTCCAAACCGGCCAGCTTCAGCGGGAGGTTGCGTGGTCTCGAACGCTCGAGGACCACGACCGCTGAGCACCGGCTATCGGCCTCCGCAAGTCGACTCATCTAATGCGGCAAGCTCATTGCTCGATGAACCGCACCGGGAGATCGGCGATGTGCAGCCCGGAGGAGCGGATGACTTCCTCGATCGCCGCGTGCTGCTCGTCCGGGGCGACGATCTGCACCTTCTCGATTCCCTCGACCGACGTGCCGCTGTCGGCCCAGTAACTGCTGACCGCGCGATCCTCGGCGAGCTCGGTGAGCAGCGCGAGGTACGCGTCACGCTCGCCTGGCTCGAGGACGAAGCCGAGATTCGCCGAGTTGAATTCGACCGCATCGTTCGCATCCAGACCGGCGGCGGCGAGCAGATCGTCGGCGTGCTCGATGAGCGGCAGAAGGTGAGTGAACCCCGCCGGAACTTGCTCTTCCAGCGCGACGAGGGCGAATCTGTCGTCCTCCCAGAGCGCAGGCTGGATAGCGAGACCCGGAGCCACCCGATCGAGTTCAGCGACGAGCGGCACCGCGTCGAGCCCGAAGTCAGGACACCGCACGTCGCCGTCGGCAGCGTCGGGGTCTGTTGGTACTGCGTGCAGCAGCACCTCCGCTCCGGCGGGCGTACTTACACGAATCGACCACGTGACGGGGTCGGGATAGTCGGTCGAGCACGCCGTTTCGAGCAGGACTGGAAGTCCAGCATCGTCCACGGCGACGGACATCCATGACGTCGGGTTCGAGAAAGCCGGCGCTTCGACCCATCGCTCTTTGTCGACGCCGTCCACGCCGGGGAGGCTCTCGACCTGTTTTTCGAAATCGTCGAACTCCTGAGTCGGGCGGTCGAAGTGCGCTTCGTTGACCATCCACCCGAACATCACGAGAGCGCCGATCACGAAGCCGGCGATCGTGAGCACCAGAATCGACAGCGACCCGCGCTTTACGATCTTCGCGCGACGGCGACGGGCGTCCCCACCCTCAGATGCCGGTTTCGGTTCTGAACTGAGGGTCGTCGACATCGCATCGCCTCCTGAGGCGTCGAACATACCGCGTGCGGGCGACGTCATGGCTATCCGCCGAGAATCACCGAACTGAACGGCAATGGGAGAACGGTTCGTTCTCTAGGTTTGGGTTGTGACGGTACGCGGGAACGACGTCGAGGAACCGCTGGCCGGTGGCGACGTCACGGAGGGCGTGGTGCGGGTCGGTGACACAGTGCGCCGCCCGGTGAGCGGGGTATCGGAGTCCGTCCGTCAGGTCCTCGGGCACCTCGAGTCCGTGCGGTTCGCTGGTGCTCCTCGGTTTCACGGTGTCGATGCGAAAGGCCGCGACATCCTCGATTTCATCGACGGTCAGGTCGCAGGCCGTCCCTGGCCTGCCTGGGTCGCGGATCCGGCGCGTATCGCGAGCGTGGCACGGCTGGTGCGCGCGTTCGATGATGCGATGGAGCCGCTCGGTGTGCCCAGCTGGGCGACTGGACTGCGACAGCCAGATGTTCTCGGGATGCCTGCCTCGATCGCTGAGGCACCGACGCTGGTCGCACACCTTGACATCACTCCGGAGAACGTCGTCTTCCGTGACGCGCGCGCTGCGGCTCTGATCGACTTCGACATGATCCGCCCCGCCAGTCGTGCGGAGGAGGTCGCGAACCTGCTGCTGTGGTGGGGTGGTTGGATGCCGGAGCCGGACCGAGAGGTCGCCTCGCGGCATCTCGATCCGATCGAGACAGGCTCGCTGATTGTGGAGACGTATGGGCTGGATGTCGCGGCCCGGTCGACCCTTGTGGAGATCTCGATCAACGGCGCCGACCGTTCCTGGTTCCTCATGAAGTCGCGCGCTGAGATGTTCGGCGGAGGCTGGCAGCGCATGTGGGAAGAAGGTGTCGGCGACCGCATCCTCCGCCGTGCGCAGTGGCTCCGAGACAACGCGACTGCGCTGCGGCGGGCCGTGCGCTCGACGATTCAGACGAGCGCCGATCAGAGCTGACCTGCGCCGCACGAGCAGCTCTTCGAACACAGAGGGGGACCATCGAGGGACCCTCGTACGGTCGGTGTGTTGAATGCGGCCAGGTGGGGCACCGCGGGCTATCTAGGGTTACCTCATCGGCCTCTTCCACCCGGAAGCGGTCGGCGCGCTCGACTTGACCATCTGGTGCGACCTCGATCTGGCTACCGCTCGAGCCCGAGGAATCAAACGTGACGCCGACCTCGGTCGAGACCACTCACGTCTCTGGGACGACGTGTGGGTCCCGAACGAACGCGACTTCGAGGCCAACTTCGGCCCAAGGGAGCGAGCTGACCTCCTATACCCGACCGACTGAGAGCCCGAAGTGACCGTGTTGCGGACTCGACAGGAATCCCGCCTGCGACGAGCATGGCGGCATGGAAGTCATTCGCGTTATCGCCGATCTGCATGTCGCTGACATTCCGCCCGCACGGGATTTCTACACGGAGTTTCTCGGACTCAGCGCGGAGGACTTCAATCTGGGCTGGGTCGCGCGATTCTCCGCCCCCGAGCCCAGTACTTACGACCAGACCGTACATATCCAACTCGTCACGCGGGACGCATCCGCTCCGCTGGATCCCGTCGCGTCGATCCTGACGCCGGACGTCACCGCGGCCTACGAAGAGGTCAAGCAGCGCGGATACGAGATCGTGTACCCGCTGACTCACGAACCCTGGGGCGTGCATCGATTCTTCGTCCGTGCCCCCGATGGCAACGTGTTCAACATCGTGCACCACGACAAGTGAGCAGCACGCACACCGACCGGCTTTCGGACGGGCGTCGCCACTGAGGAGAATCAGCGCATGGCCGTTCGAATTGAGTTGGCGACTGACCGAGCTGCGGCGCTTGCTGGAAGACGACGCGGACGCGTGGTGGGTCACCTGTGTCAACCTGCGCCGAGAAGCACGTGGCCGCGGAATCGGGGCCGAGCTCCTGAAAGCAGCCGTTGATCACGCCCGCGCGCACGGCGCCACGGTCGTGGACGGACACCCCGTCGACAAGGACCGGCTCACAGGGAATCCGTCGCCCGCGTCCCTCTTCACCGGCACTCTCGCGATGTTCACGGCTGCCGGCTTCCACGAGCTCGGACGCACCTACCCCAGTCGTCCAGTGATGCGCCGGGTCCTCGCCAAGTGAACCCGCCGGGCGGAGGCCCTGCACGCGGACCGTGGGGGACCGCTGAATGACGCCTGGGGTCAGACCGGGAAGAGCGGTTCGAACGGTGCGGGCGGGATCTCCACCCCGATCGGATCACCTGGCCTCACCACCCCGCCAGCTATCACCACCGCCATCACTCCCGCCTTCCGGATCGTGCGACCCTCGGCATCCGTGCCGACGACTTGCTTGAGCAAGCCCGGTTCGAATCGATCGATCTGCACGCACGGGTTGCGCAGACCCGTGAGTTCCACAACAGCATCGAGGCCCAGTCGCAGACGCGTTCCGCGAGGAAGTCCCAGCAGGTCGACCCCTTCCGTGGTGATGTTCTCGCCAAGCTCACCCGGGGCGACCTCGGCGGTCACCTCGTCGAACAATTCCGCATGGATGAGGTGAACCTGCCGGAGATTCGGCTGCGTCGGATCGCGTCGCACCCGTGAGAGATGCTGCACTGTCGCGCCGAAGTGCGCGTCGCCTTGCACACCGAGGCCGGCGACAAGCGTGATGGATTCCCGGGCCGGCTTCGTGAAGCGATGTTGATCGTCGCGGCTCACCGAGATCACGCGTGCGGCAGTCGCCATGGTTCCATCGTGCCGCACAGACCGCCGAGTGGCGAGGGGACTTCGCTCCGGCATCTGCGCGGAGACGTCGCAGCCAGAGAACCGACGCGGTAACTTGAGTTTCAGTCCCTCGACAGAGGAGTGATGATGCCCGAGGAATCCGCGCGTCCAGTTGGGCCGTGGGGGAAGTTTGTCGCCCTCGTCATGGGTATCCCGCCGATCGCGGTGCTGGCCGCCGACGATGACGAGGATGTCGACGGAGACGACCCGCCCCAGAAACGACCGCCGGGCTACTAGCCGCGCACCGGCCATGCAGGCGCGATGAGGTCCGAGCTGCGGCTTGGGAATCCGGCCGCGGCGATGGGCGTTCGGTCTCGATGTGCACCCCGCTCCTGTCGACGTCGTGGTGATCGGTGCGGGTCAGGCCGGATTGTCCGCTGCCTACCACCTCGCGCGACGCGGATTCGTTTCGAGCGAACGCGCGACCGGAGCAGATCAGACGTACGTCGTGCTCGACGCGAACAGCGAGCCCGGAGGAGCGTGGCAGCACCGCTGGGCCTCGCTGAAGATGGCGACGGTCAACGGCATCCATGAGCTGCCCGGATTCGCGGTGCCGCCGGCCGATGCGCACGCGGCGAGCCGGGATGTGCTGCCACCGTACTTCGCCGCGTACGAGGCGGAATTCGCCCTGGACGTGCGACGCCCGGTGCGTGTCACCGCCGTCCGACGCGACGACGATCGACTCGTCGTCGAAACCGATCACGGCGTGTGGAAAGCCCGGTACGTCATCAACGCGACGGGCACCTGGACCCGCCCGTTCTGGCCGCACTACCCCGGCCAGGGTCGCTTCCGAGGGCGCCAACTGCATGTCGCGGATTACGTCTCGGCCGAGGAGTTCGCCGGCAAGCGGGTGGTGATCGTGGGCGCCGGGATATCGGCGGTTCAGCTGCTCGACGAGATCTCGCGCGTCGCCGAAACGTTCTGGGTGACGCGAAGCGAGCCGGAGTGGTCCGAGGAGGCCTTCGACATTCCTGCCCGGGTCGCCGCGATCGCGGGCGTCGAGGATCGCGTGCGTCGCGGGCTTCCGCCGGGGAGCGTCATCTCGGTGACCGGGATGCACTGGACGCCGTGGGCCCGCGCCGCCGAGGCGCGCGGAGTGCTGGTGCGGCATCCGATGTTCTCCTCGATCGAGGAGAACGGCGTGCGCATGCCGGACGGATCGCTCGTCGAGGCGGACGTCATCCTGTGGGCGACCGGCTTCCGTCCAGCGCTGGACCATTTGGCGCCCCTGCGGCTGCGCACACCGGACGGCGGAATCCGCGTCGCGAACACGCGCGCGACGGACGAGCCGCGTCTCTTCCTGATCGGGTACGGGCCTTCGCAGTCCACCGTCGGCGCGAACCGTGCCGGCCGCGAGGCCGTGCGTGCGATCGTCGCGGATCCGGTGCCCCTCGCGGCCTGAGAACACGACTGGCCCACCCGAGCTCGCCGGCTGTCCCGTCACTGTCCACGGCCCGCGTTCGGCGCGCGAGGGATCGACGCGCTGACCCTCACCAGCCGTCGATGTGCAGGACGTCGTCGAGCGGCGCACGGTGCGCGGGTCGGAAGTCCGTTCCCACGGTGTAGGCGACGGGCAGCAGTACGCCTTGGCGCACGGTCGGCGGGATGCCGAGGAGCTCTGCGATCTCACGCTCGTACGCGAGATGCAGGGTCGTCCAGGCGCTTCCGAGGCCACGCGCCCGCAGCGCGAGCTGCAGACTCCAGGCGGCAGGCAGAAGCGACCCCCACAGGCCGGCCTGACTTCCAGGCTCGAACTCCTCGGCGCCCGTGAAGATCGCGCCGATCACGAGGACGGGGACGTCGCCCATGTGCTCCGCCAGGTAGTCGGCGCTCGATGAGACCCGCTGCTGCACCGCCTGGCGCGTCGGGTCGGCGTACGTCCGGCCACCGGACGCGCGATACCGGGCGAACGATCGCGCGTACAGCGAGGCGATGGCGTGGCGCTTCTCAGGGTCGGTGACGATGATCCAGTGCCACGTCTGGGCGTTGCTCCCGGTCGGCGCCTGGAGCGCGACCTCGAGCGCTTCTCGGACGACGTCGACCGGGACGGGTCGCTCGAGGTCGAGCCGACGCCGCACGGAGCGCGTCGTCGTCAGCAGTTCGTCGGGGCTCAAGGGGAGTACATCGCTCATAGCCCGACGTTATCGGGCGCAGAACCCGCCCGCGTTCGCTGATATCCGTCTGATACCGACCGGGTGCATGGTCAGCGCAAATGCGACGGCGCCCACGGGGTCAAGGAAGACATCCTCGCCGGTCGGCTCCGCGCTCACCTAGGGGGAGAGTGACATGGAAACGAATATTCGCCGCACGACCAAGTCCGCCACGGTTGGGGGAAGAGTGAAATCACGATGGGCTCTGGCCGTGCTGCTCGGCCTCACCGGCGTCGCCCTGTCAGCTGGAGCCGTCCACGCCACGCCGCCATCACAGCTGACGCAGACTCTCTTGACGCGGGGGACGAACGTGTCGAACGGAACCATCCCACTGCACGTCGGAACAGATGTCGCCATGGCGACGATCACCGTTGAACCGGGCGGTTCCTCCGGCTGGCACTCGCATCCGGGCGGCGCGATCATCGTCGTCAAGGAAGGCGAGCTCACCGTCTACGAATCGGTCGGCAACCATTGCGAGATCGAGACTTACCGCGCGGGGCAGGCGTTCATCGAACGACCCGGCGAAGTGGATCAGGTCGTCAACTACGGCACTACCCGATACGTGCTCTACGTCACGTTCCCAGATGTGCCTCCGGGCGGATCCCCGAGGACTGACGTCCCGAACCCAGGCACCTGCCCCGGTCAGTAGCGCGTCGTCCGCGGTGCCAGCACGTCCCGCGGCGTCACATTCCGGCGTCATCGCGGCGCGGACGGCAATACTGCCTCCATGGCTGACGCGGCGGATCTTGTCACGCGACCCGGCGCTCGCGGCGCCCTCGTCGATGCTCAGGAACCACCGGTGCTCGAACGCGTGTGGGCGGAGAACCTCCCGGAGCTCTCCCACCGCGTCTCGCCCGTCCGCACACCGCAGCCGCAGCTTCTCACGCTGAACGAGGAGGTCGCCCGGGATCTCGGGCTCGACCCCGATTACCTGCGGTCGCGCGCAGGCATCCGCTTCCTCACCGGCGAGTCGTTCAGGGAGGGTTCCAGCCCGGTCGCGCAGGTGTACGCCGGCCACCAGTGGGGGGTCTTCCAGCCGATCCTCGGCGACGGCCGCGCCGCGCTTCTCGGCGAGCGACGCGACCGCGCCGGACGCCTGCGCGACGTGCATCTGAAGGGGATCGGACCCACCTCGATGTCGCGGGTCGACGGCTTCGCCGTGGTCGGGCCGATGCTCCGCGAGTTCCTGATGGGCGAGGCGATGCAGGCACTCCGCGTTCCCACCACCCGGGCGCTCGCCGTCGTGGGCACCGGCGCCCCGCGCGAGCACGGCGGGCAGACGCTGCCGGGCGCGGTGCTGGCGCGCACCGCGACCAGCCATGTGCGGTTCGGCTCTTTCGAGTACGTGCGCGCGCAGGATGATCCGGCGCTGCTCGCCCGCCTCGCCGATCACGTGATCGCCCGCCACTACCCGCGTGCGGCCGCCGCTGAGCACCCTTACCGCGCGCTGCTCGCCGAAGTCGTGGACGCGGTGGCAGCGCTCACCGCCGACTGGATGCGCACCGGGTTCGTCCACGGCGTGCTCAGCACCGACAACGTCCTGGTGTCGGCGGAGACCATCGACTACGGTCCATGCGCATTCCTGGATGCGTACGAGCCAGGCGCGTACTTCAGCTCGATCGACCGATTCGGCCGCTACGCCTACGACCAGCAGCCCTCGATCATGCGCTGGAACCTCGAGCACCTCGGCCATGCGCTTTCGCCGCTCTTGGCCGACGCCCCGTCGACGGCTCAGCAGATCGCCGCGGAGCTGGTCGACGGGTTCGACGCCCGCTATCGGTCGCACTGGGCCGCGGCGTTCCGCGCGAAGCTGGGCCTCGACGACCGGGTCGACCCCTCGGTCGCCGCCGAGCTCGCGCACGCCGCTCTCGACCTGCTCGCCGATCACGGGGTCGACTTCACAGGCTTCTGGCGAGATCTCGCCGCTGCCGCAGAGGGTGATGAGCGGCCACTGCGCGGACGCTTCCTCGGATCGGTCCCTGAGCTCGACGCGTGGCTGGTCCGGTGGTCGGCGCTTGCACCGGATGCCGCGGCCATCCGGGCCGTGAACCCCGTCTACATCGCCCGCAACCACATCGTCGAGGAGGTGCTTTCGGCCGCGACCGAGGGCGACCTCGCGCCCTTCGAGCAGCTGGTCGACCTGCTGCGCGATCCCTACACGGAGCGCTCCGGAAGCGAGTACCGACGCTTCGCGCGGCCGGCCCCCGACGGCGCACCGCGGCATCGCACCTACTGCGGCACCTGACTGGGGAAGGGGCCGTCGACGGCCTGGGTCAGGAGAGTGCCTGCTCCTGCCGGGGCAGCACGGTGAGCACCCGCTGGATGTGCTCGCGGAATTCGGCCATGAACGTCCGCAGGCGGGCTTCCATCTGAGGGTTGGTGACCGTGCCGTCCTCGGCGAAGTCGTCGTGCGAGAAGCTGATGTACGCCTCGGGTGCGGTCATCTGACGCGCGTTGCAGAAGCTCAGCACGCCGCGCAGGCTCTGCTGCGCGAGGGCGGTGCCGATAGGCCCCCTGGAGGCCCCGATCACCGCGGCCGGGATGTGGTCGAACGAGGTCGGTCTCGTCGGCCGCGATGCCCAGTCGATGGCGTTCTTCAGCGCGCCGGGGATGGAGCGGTTGTATTCCGGGGTGACGAAGAGCACGGCATCCGTCTCACTGATCGCCTGCTTCAGTGCGCGCGCTGCCGGAGGGAAGTCCGCGTCGTAGTCGGGGCTATACAGCGGCAGGTCGCGGATCGGGATCTCGGTGAACTCCAGGTCGTCGGGTGCCAGCCCGATCAGCGCCTTCGCGAGGATCCGATTGATCGAGGTCGAGGACAGGCTGCCCACGAAGTATCCGACGCGGTATGTCATGGTCGCTCCCTTCCGTCTGGTTCGAGTTCAATCTTGCTGCCTTGCACGCGAGCGGCGACCCGCAGATGGGGAATCATGGCAGGGTGTCTGATCCGAAGAGCGAACCTCGCGGCTGGCTGTTGCCCGTCCTCTTCGTGATCTACCTCGTCCTGCTCGCTTGGATCGTGCTCTGGAAACTCGAGGTTCCGTGGATCGGGGAGGCGGCGCTGCTCCCGCGTCCCATCAAGCTGATCCCGTTCGTGCCTGACGGCGACGCCGACGCCAGCGCGCCGCTCGAGGTGGTGTTCAACTTCCTGCTGTTCATCCCGTTCGGCCTCTATCTCGGGCTGCTCGTGCCGACGTGGAAGTGGTTCGCCGTGACCGGCGTGCTCGTCGGAGCGAGCCTGGTGCTGGAGATCATCGAGCACGTGCTCTCCATCGGCAGCTTCGACACCACCGACGTGATCGTCAACACGGCCGGAGGCCTCGCGGGGCTCGGGCTGCTGGCGCTTGCCCAACGCCGATTCGGGGCGAGGACCTCCGTGCTCATGATGCGGATCCTGGTGATCGGGACGGCGCTCGGGCTGCTGGCGGTGGCGATCTTCATCGCCTCACCTCTGCATTACGCGCCGCAGAAAGATGTGATCGTCCGGACGTGAGTGATGAACGACGGATGCCGCGACCCGGCCGGGTTCGCGGCATCCGAGATGCGGAGCAGAGCTGTCAGCCGACGGCCTTCGTCACAGCATCGGTGATGCGCTTCTCGACGGCAGGCGTCCAGCTGTTCACCGCGAAGGCGGTCGGCCAGATGTCGCCGTCGTCGAGCTGGGCGCGGTCTTCGAAGCCGATGGTCGAGTAGCGGGTCTTGAACTTGCCGGCCGGCTGCACGAAGACGACCATCTTGCCCTCGTCGTTCGCGAATCCCGGCATGCTGTAGTACGTCTTGGGCACGAGGTGGGGTGCCACCGCGGTCACGACGTCGTACAGGCCCTGGGCGATCGCCTTGTCGGGGTCGTCGAGCTTCGCAATGGCATCGCGCACCGACTTGTCGCCGGCTTCGCGGTTCTTGCCGGCCTTCGCCTGCTCGCGAAGCTCCTTGGCGCGCTGCTTGACGGCCTCACGCTCGTCATCGGACAGCCCGGCGGATGTCTCGGTCTTGGCCATTTCGGTCTCCTTCGGTCTGAGTCACTGGGCGCCGCGTCTTTCTGGCGCCTCCTTCAGGCTAGGCAGTGTGGCGGCGGGGCGCTTCTCCGATCCTGCTCGATCGTTTTCGAGCGCGACGGAGGCGTCGAAAACGACTGGATAATCGAATGTCGGTGGGCATTCGTACCTTCAAGTCATGGAGTTTCATTCGATGCCGGCGGGAAATGATGCGTTGAAGACGATCGGCGCACGCGCCGAAGATGCGGAGTCCGTCGAGTGGATCGACGAGGCGGACCTCGCCGACGGCGCCGGTGATGAGGGCTGGTGGAAGCCGGGTCCCGCCGCGGAGCATGACCGGGAGATGGACGTCATCGAGGGGTTTTCGGTCGCGTTGCGGGCGCTCGTCGCCGAGCAGTACAGGTTGATGGCCGAGATCGTCCGCGACGCCGAGGCGATGCCGGACCCCTGGGTCGGTCCTGACCCGACGCTCGATCCAGCCTGGAGCGATGTGCGGGGCCGCGGCATCGAGGCGATCCGTCGCGACCGCCAAGCGTTGGCGGTTCGAGCCGCGGTCGCGGACATCGCGGTGCGCCTGCGCATGGACGAGACGACCCTCCGGAAGCGCGCCGTCCACGCCGAGACTCTCCGGCAGCGGTGCCCGCTGCTGTGGTCGAAGTTCCTCGGCGGCCAGGTCTCCGAGTCCAATGCGGTGTCCGCCGCACAGTTCGCGGCCACCATTCCGGAGGAAGGCGGCTCATGGGTGGCCTTTGACGAGCAGGTGGCCGTCGTCGCCGTGCGGCTCACGCCGGGGAAGTTCCGCACGGCGGCGCGCAGCATCCGGGAGCGGGTCCACACGGAGGTTCCCGCACACTGACCGGATACCGACTCGATTGGTCCCGCACGTCCGGGGGCGTCGATACTGGATCTGAACGTCGGTGCCCGCAGCGCCGTCGTCGTCCACACGGCGAGTTCGCCGCAGCGAGGGAGATTCATGGCCGGGCCGCTGCAGATCTGGGCCTTGACGGGGATGCCGGAGGTCGCGGTCGGAGACGATCTGGCGACGCTGATCCTGGAGTCCGTCTCGCAGGTCGGCATCCCGCTCGTCGACGGCGACATCCTCGTGGTCACCTCGAAGATCGTCTCAAAGGCGGAGGGTCGGATGATGGCTGCGGCCGACCGCGAGGACGCCATCACGCAGGAGACCGTGCGGGTCGTTGCGACCCGCCCAGGGCCAGGCGCGCACCCGACCCGCATCGTCGAGAACCGGCTCGGCATCGTGGGGGCCGCCGCAGGGGTGGACGCCTCCAACACCCCGGACGGCACGGTGCTCCTGCTGCCGCTCGACCCCGACGCGTCAGCCGTCGCGCTGGCCGGCGCCCTCCGTCGGCGCACCGGCGCACGCCTCGGCGTGATCGTCAGCGACACCCTCGGCAGGCCGTGGCGCGAGGGTCAGACCGACATCGCGATCGGCGCTGCCGGTGTGCACGTGTTCGACGAGCTCGGCGGCACCGCCGACAGCCATGGCCGGCCGCTCATCGTGACCCGCCCGTGCCTCGCCGACGAGATCGCCGCCGCCGGCGACCTCGTCAAGGGCAAGACGTCGGGTTCGCCGGTCGCCGTGGTCCGGGGCCTCGGCGCCCACCTCGGCGACCTCGACCTGCCGGGGGCCCGCAGCATCGTCCGCGCGAGCGATCGGGACATGTTCCATCTGGGCAGCGACGAGGCCCACCGGCAGGGCTATGAAGCAGGATTCGAAGCGGGCGGCGCAGCCGCCCGGGCCGCGCTCCGCGCGGAAGAGAAGGAGTGAGTCATGACTCTCACACTCGGATACAAGGCATCAGCCGAGCAGTTCGCCCCGCGCGAGCTCGTCGAGATCGCGGTCGCCGCCGAGCGGCACGGCTTCGAGTCGGTTGCGGTGAGCGATCACTTCCAGCCGTGGCGCAACACCGGCGGTCACGCCCCGTTCTCTCTCGCCTGGATGGCCGCCGTCGGCGAGCGGACGTCGCACATCCGCATCGGCACGAGCGTCATGACCCCGACGTTCCGGTACAACCCCGCGGTCGTCGCTCAGGCTTTCGCGACACTCGGATGCCTCTACCCCGACCGGGTCTTCCTCGGCGTCGGCACCGGCGAGGCCCTGAACGAGGTGGCCACCGGCTTCCGCGGCGCAGGTCCCCAGGACTGGCCCGACTTCAAGGAGCGCTTCGCCCGCCTCCGCGAAGCGGTGCGCCTCATGCGGGAGCTCTGGGCAGGGCACCGGGTGAGCTTCGACGGCGAGTACTACTCGACCCACGAGGCATCCATCTACGACGTCCCGGCCGACGGCATCCCGATCTTCATCGCCGCCGGCGGTCCGGTCGTGGCGAAGTACGCGGGACGGGCTGGGGACGGTTTCATCTGCACCTCCGGCAAGGGGCGCGAGCTTTACGTCGACAAGCTGATCCCGGCGGTCGCCGAGGGCGCTGCGGCCGCCGGTCGGGACGCCTCCACCATCGAGCGGATGATCGAGATCAAGATCTCCTACGAGGAGTCGCGCGAGCCCGCGTTGAACAACACCCGGTTCTGGTCGCCGCTCTCGCTGTCGGCGGAGCAGAAGCACGACATCACCGACCCCAGCGAGATGGAGCGTGCCGCCGACGCGCTGCCGATCGAGCAGATCGCGAAGCGCTGGATCGTCGGGACCGACCCGGACGAGATCGTGGCCGCCGTCGCGGAATATGTCGACTGGGGGTTCACGCACCTCGTGTTCCACGCCCCCGGGCACGACCAGGAGCGGTTCATGCACCTCTTCGAACGCGACCTCGCGCCGCGGCTGCGGGCGCTGTAGCGCCGCGCCCGAGCCCGCGGTCGCGGCCCCCATCGACGCCGCGCACCGTCCGAGGTACCGTGGGCCGGGAACCGGACACGCCGAACAGGACACACCTTGCGATACGCCCGCAGCGTCGCCGATCTCATCGGCGGCACGCCCCTCGTGCAGCTCAATCGCGTCACCGACGGCATTCGTGCGACCGTGCTCGCGAAGGTGGAGTACTTCAACCCCGGCGGGTCGAGCAAAGATCGCATCGCGTCGAACATCATCGACGCGGCTGAGCGGGACGGACTGCTGCGGCCCGGCGGCACCATCGTCGAGCCGACGAGCGGCAATACCGGGGTCGGGCTCGCGCTCATCGCGCAGCAGCGCGGCTATCGGTGCATCTTCGTCGTTCCCGACAAGGTCGCCGAAGACAAACGGGCGGTGCTTCGCGCGTACGGCGCGGAGGTCGTGGTGGCGCCCACCTCCGTCGAGCCGGACGACCCACGCTCGTATTACAGCGTCTCAGATCGGCTCGTCGCCGAGACCCCCGGAGCGTTCAAGCCCAACCAGTACGCCAACCCGAACGGGCCGCGCAGCCACTACGAATCGACCGGCCCCGAGATCTGGCGCGACACCGACGGCCTCGTCACGCACTTCGTGGCCGGTGTCGGCACCGGTGGCACGATCACCGGCGCGGGCCGTTACCTCAAGGAGGCGTCCGAAGGCGCCGTCCGGATCGTCGCGGTCGATCCGGTGGGGTCGATCTACTCCGGCGGCCCGGTGCACACGTACGACGTCGAGGGCGTCGGCGAGGACTTCTGGCCGGCCGCCTACGACCCTTCGGTCGTCGACGAGATCCACCGGATCTCCGACGCGGAGTCGTTCGCGATGACCAGGCGCCTGGCCCGCGAGGAGGGCCTGCTCGTCGGGGGCTCCAGCGGCATGGCCGTCGTCGGCGCGCTGCGGGTCGCGTCCGAGCTGCCGGCGGACGCCGTCGTCGTCGTGCTCCTGCCCGATCACGGCCGCGGCTACCTGAGCAAGCTCTTCGACGACGACTGGATGACCGCCCACGGCTACGACACGACCGACCCACCGGGAGACGAACCGCATGACCGATGACCACCCGCTGCCGGCTCGAGGATTCGACAGTCTGGCGGTGCACGCCGGCCAGGCGTTCGACCCGACGACCGGAGCCGTCATCCCGCCGGTGCATTTCTCCACGACGTATGCGCAGGATGGCATAGGCGGACTCCGCCGTGGGTTCGAGTACGGGCGAAGCGGCAATCCCACCCGATCCGCCCTCGAGACCCAGCTCGCGGCGATCGAGGGCGGTGCACAGGCGCTGTCGTTCGCCTCCGGCCTCGCCGCAGAGGACGCTCTGCTGCGTTCCGCGCTGCGACCAGGCGATGAGGTGCTGCTCGGGAGTGACGTCTACGGCGGCACGTATCGGCTCATCGCCCGCATCCTCGGGCCATGGGGGGTCGGCCTGCGCATCGTCGACATGAGCGATCTGGATGCCGTCGCCGCGGCTCTCGAGGACCGCCCTGCCCGCATCGTCTGGGTCGAGACACCCAGCAATCCGCTCCTGCGGATCACCGACATCGCCGGATTGGCGCGGCTCGGCCACGCCGCGGGCGCCCTCGTGGTGGTGGACAACACCTTCGCCTCGCCCGCCCTGCAGCGCCCACTCGCGCTCGGAGCGGACGTCGTCGTGCATTCGAMCACGAAGTACCTCGGCGGGCACTCCGACGTCGTCGGCGGCGCTCTCGTGTTCGCCGACGACACCGTGTACGAGAAGGCGAAGTTCTTCCAGTTCGCGGTGGGCGCGGTATCGGGTCCGCTCGATGCGTGGCTCACGACCCGAGGAATCAAGACCCTCGCCCTTCGGATGCAGCGGCACAGCGAGAACGCGGGGGCGATCGCTTCATTCCTCTCCGGGCATGGAGCGGTCGAAACGGTCTACTACCCCGGTCTGCCGGGTCATCCGGGGCATGACATCGCGGCCGCCCAGATGTCGGCGTTCGGCGGAATCGTCTCGATCGCGCTCGGTGACGCGGCGTCGGCACGACGATTCGCGGAGTCGACACGACTGTTCCAGCTCGCCGAGTCGCTCGGCGGGGTGGAGTCCCTCGTCAACTACCCCGACGAGATGACCCATGCGTCGGTGCGCGGGACCGAACTGGCGGTCCCCGACGATGTCGTCCGCCTGTCGGTCGGAATCGAGAGCGTCGACGACCTCATCCAGGATCTCGAGGACGCGCTCGCCACGCTCTGACACCGGGCATCCGATGCTCGATGCCAGACGTCCCCCGGCCGGTCCCGCCGATGCCACGACCTAGACTGGTGGCATCCCCTTTTCGCGCTCGATCAGCCCCTTGAGTCCCGCCGTGTCGTCAGCAGCCGCATCCCGCACCTTCGAGGTGCGCCACGTGCAATTGGCGCGCGCCGCGTTCGCGGCCCTGGCGGCGATCATGATCACCTTCTCGCCGGATCACTCGGCGGCGGTGGGCATGGCGGTCTTCAGCGGATTCGCGATCGCGACCGGACTCGTCCTTCTCCTCTCGATCTGGCTCGTCTACCCCGCGGGCCAGCGCTGGCCCATCGTGCTGATGGCGATCGTGACCATCCTGATCGGGATGGTCGGCGGGATCTCGCTCTGGCGGACGGTTCCGGTGTTCTTCGCGTCGGTGATCGTCTGGGCGCTGCTCACCGGTGTCATCGAACTCGTCGCAGGGATCCGGGCGCGCCGTGCGCTGCGCTCGCAGGACGACCCGGAGCGCCGGTCCGAGGCGCGCGACGCGATCGCGGTCGGAGCCATCACGCTCGTCCTCGGCGTGGCGATGCTCTTCGTGCCGACCGGATACGCCCTGAACTACTACATCGAGGACGCCGGACAGGCGTTCACCCTCACCGGAATCACCATCGGCGTCGGACTCTTCGGGGCCTACGCCGCCATCGTCGCCGTCTACCTGGCGATTGCGGCGTTCTCGCCGCGTACGCCGGCACTCGCTCCCGGGGCCTCCGTCGAGGGCGACACCGCATCAGATCGAGGAAGCGCCGCGTGACCGACGACAAACCCACCCGCCGCGACCTCATGAAGCCGATTCAGCTGCTGGGGCTGGCCTTCGGCGCCGCCCTGTTCACGGGCATCGTCACGCTCGTCTCGATGGGCTTCTTCCAGCAGCACACTGCGGCCCAGACCGGCAAGGCCGCGGTGGTCGCCGCCGTCGCCGCCGGCATCGCGTTCATCGCGGTGCTGCTGATCGTCTCGCTGCTCCTGCTGGCGGTCGACCCCGCCCAGGTGCGCAAGCAGATCGACCGCCCCGTTCTGCTCGACCCCGAGGAAGACGACGACAAGCCGAAACCGGATGCCGCGGCATCCGGTGACCCGAAAGCCTGACTCAGCCGCTTTCGCGGATCGCGGTTCAGTCCAGGCCGTCGACCAGGTCGGAAGCGACCCCGATGTAGGTGGCCGGGGTGAGGGCCAGCAGCCGCGCCTTGGCGGCATCGCCGATCTCGAGCCCGCGGACGAACTCGGCCAGCTCCGCTGCCCCGACGCGCCGGCCCCGGGTGAGCTCCTTGAGCAGCGCGTACGGGTCGGCGATCGTGGACCGCCCGGCCGCGACCTCGGCGCGGACGACCGTCTGGATCGCCTCGCCGAGCACCTCCCAGTTGCCGTCGAGGTCGGCCAGGAGCACGTCCTCGGCCAGGGAGATCTCACGCAGGCCCCGCTGCAGGTTGTCCAGGGCGAGCAGCGAGTGCCCGAATGCCACGCCGATGTTGCGCTGCGTGGTGGAGTCGGTGAGGTCGCGCTGCAGCCGCGAGGTGACGAGGGTCTGCGAGAGCGTCGCGAGCAGTCCGCCCGCGATCTCGAGGTTCGCCTCGGCGTTCTCGAACCGGATCGGGTTGATCTTGTGCGGCATCGTGGAGGAGCCGGTCGCACCGGCGACCGGGATCTGCGCGAAGTACCCCATCGAGATGTAGGTCCAGATGTCGGTGGCGAGGTTGTGCAGGATGCCGCCGGCATGCCGCACGCGGTCGTAGAGCTCCACCTGCCAGTCGTGCGATTCGATCTGGGTCGTAAGCGGGTTGAAGCCCAGTCCGAGCGACTCGATGAACTCGCGCGAGATCGTCGGCCACGCGGCATCCGGATCAGCGGCGAGATGCGCCGACCAGGTGCCGGTCGCACCCGAGAACTTCGCGAGGAAATCGGATGCCGCGATCTGCGACGCGACCCGCTCCAGGCGCCACGCGAAGACCGCGATCTCCTTGCCCATGGTGGTGGGGGTGGCCGGCTGTCCGTGCGTGCGCGAGAGCATCGCGGCGTGACGGTGGTCGACGGCGAGGGCGCTCAGGGCGTCGATCACCGCGTGCAGCTTGGGCAGCCACACGCCCACCACGGCACGCTGGACCGTCAGGGCGTAGGCCGTGGAGTTGATGTCCTCGCTCGTGCACGCGAAGTGGGTGAGTTCGGCGATGGAATCCAGGCCGAGCTCGGCGAGACGGTCGCGCACCAGGTACTCGACAGCCTTCACGTCGTGACGCGTGACCGCTTCCTTGGCGGCGAGCCAGTCGATCTCGTCCTGTCCGAAATCGCGGTACAGCGCGCGCAGTCGCGACTTCACGGTGTCGCGCAGGGGGGTCGTGCCGAACAGCGAGCGGTCGGTGAGCGCGAGCAGCCACTCGACCTCGACCTCGACCCTGGCGCGGTTCAGCCCGGCCTCGGAGAGGAATTCCGCGAGCGGTGCGACGGCCGCGCGATAGCGACCGTCCAGCGGGCTGAGTGCCTGGCCATCGAAGAACTGCGGGGAGGAGGAG
>NZ_JBFUFC010000002.1:0-49957 GCF_056403635.1 Microbacterium sp. P2_F9
GCCCGKGGGTCAGCGAGCGGGTCGCGACGGGCTGGGCGCCTATTCGTCGGGGCCTTGCCACCAGAGTTCGTAGTCGCCCCCGCCGTTCACGCTGGTCACCTCCAGCTTGTAGGTCGCGAAGTCACCGCGGAACGCGATCGACTCAGTCGATTTGCTCGTCGTGGCGGACAGCAACGGGACCCAGCTGCCCACGGACGGGTCGAGCTTGGACAGAGCCAGGTTGAAGTTCGACTTGATGGGGCCCGCGAGAAGGATCCGCTGGTTTCCCGAGATCCACGTCGGGGTGTACCCGAATGGAACGGTGGCTGTTGCTCCCGTCCCGGCGAGGTGCCCCGTGAACTTGATGGAGATCTGCCCGCCGGGCGATCCGTCTGCGGCGTAGGCGCTCCACGCCCTGCTGTCGACGATGGCCTCGTGAACGGTTGCCGCGGTGGCGGCCGGATCACGCTCGAGGAAGAGCGCGGCCATCCCCGCGACCAGCGCCGACGCCATCGATGTGCCTGACATCGTCGTCGTTGCGGTGGACGAAGTGATCCCCGCCGATTCGATGTTCACGCCGGGTGCGTAGACGTCCACGCACGGACCCTTGTTTGAGAACGCTGGAATGACATCGCCGTTCCCGTCCTGGTCTGCAAGCTGAGGTATGCCTACGGGGCCGATCTCCGTCGCGCCCACCGTGATCGCGGTCGGTGTGGACGCGGGGGTCGTATGGCATGCGTCACCGGAGCCGTTGCCGGCGGCGACGACGAACGGGATGCCTTTGTTCGCGATGACGGACGCGATAGCGTCGTTGAGCACGTTCGTCTCCGCATTCCAGGTGCCTTCTATACTCATGTTCACGACCGCGGGCTTGACGGCGTGCGCGGCGACCCAGTCGACTCCGGCGAGGACAGTGCTCAGCGTCCCCGCCTTGGCGCAATCGAGCACCCGTACCGACACGAGCCTCACGGCCTTCGCGACACCATAGGTGGCGCCCCCAATCGTGCCGGCGACATGTGTTCCGTGGCCGGCGCAGTCCTCACCCTTCGTGCCGGTGCCCAAGCCCAGAGCGTCGAACGCGTCGAAGCCCTTCTTGCCTGTCACAGCGCGGCCGCCGAATTCAGCATGATCGGAACGGATGCCGCTGTCGATGACGTACGCGGTCACACCGGCGCCGGTGGTGACGTATCGATAGATCCCATCGAGCGGGGTCCTCTGCTGATCGATCCGGTCAAGATTCCAGGGCGCGTCATCCTGCTCGGTCGCTGCCCGCACCACCGTGTCTGCGACCACGACATCCACGGCCGGGTCCGTTTCCAGACCTGCTGCTTCGCTCGCGGTCAGCGATGCCGAGAAGCCGTTCAAAGCGGCCGAGTACTCCTGCCCGGTGCTGACGTGATGCGCGGCCGCGACGGCATGCTTGTCCGCGCCGTCCACCAGACGGACCACGTAACCCGCTCGAGCACCCCCGGTCACAGGCGGCGCCGCCGTCGCCGCATCGGCCCCGATCGCCGTAATGAAAAGACCGATCGCCAGCGCAATCGCCGGCACCATTCCACGCGGTGGCGCATCTGCCTTTGTCCCAGTCCCACGAACCATTTCAAGCCTCCTCATTGAGGGGGTATCTCCCCGCCGCCATGAGAACACGGTGCTCGTGCGGGCGCATCGGGCATTTGCCCCTCTCGTCGATGAGCCCTACTTCTCCTGTGGTCGGGCCCTAGGCGGCGGCGGACAGCCCAGCTGCGACGGCGAACCCGAGCACGGCGACAAGTCCAGCGGTATTGCCCGCCTTCTCGGTCGCTTCCGGAATCATCGAGCCGACCAACATGACGAGAAGCGCGCCGGCCGCGAATCCGTCGACGGCACCAGTGAAGCTATCCCCGACCAGGGCGGAGATGCCATACCCGCCGACCGTGGCAAGCACACACAGTATGGCCACGATGGTCCAACCGAGAATGATCGTCCGGGACTTGGTCCCAGCCGATCGCATGTCCGTCGCGGAGCCGATCGCCTCGGGGAGGTTCGATACGAAGATCGCGACGAGCAGAGCGATGCTCACGCCTTTGCCGGCGGCGAGGCCGATGCCCAGGACCGCCTGTTCGGGGATTCCGTCGAGGAGCGCGCCCAGCAGCAACGGCATCCCGGCGGCACCCCCGCCCGAGCGGCCGCCGATCCGCTCCACGGCGCGATCGCCGAGAAAGAAGGCAAGCGCACCCGCAGCCAGTCCGATCGCGACGGGCAGCCCTCCGGAGGTTGCCAGGCCTTCTTCAACGAGCTCGAACGAAACGCTGGAGATCAGCGCTCCCGCGCCGAAGCCCAGCACGGCCCCGATCAGGCGGTCGTCCCACCGGCGAAGGACCCCGAGCACCGCACCGATGACGAGGGAGGATGCGGCAACCGCACCCAACAAGAGAGCCCACAACATGTCAATGACGATAGCGATGACAGCGCGACCCCCTATGACATGGGCGGGTCAGCAAGTTGGCGATCATGACCGTCGTTCCGGCAGCGCGCCCACCGCGAGGAGCTTGAGCCGAACACCGCCGGCACAATTGCGCGCAGTCGGCGACGTCCGCGGGAGGATCCCGTCTGACGGCCCACGGCTACCGCGTGACCCGGTCAGTTGTCGATCGAGACCATGTTGGCTTCGTCGTGTCGTGCACCGGCCGGGGGTTCGAGAGCGGTGAGCCGGTCGGCGTGGTCCGTCGTGAGCTCGACGGTGTCGGCTGCGGTGTTCTCCTCCACGCGCGCCACCCGGCGGGTGCCCGGGATGGGCGCGATGTCGTCGCCTCGAGTGAGAATCCACGCCAGCGCCGTCTGAGCAGGGGTCGCGCCGATCTCGGCGCCGATCGCGCGGACCTCGTCGACGAGGCGGAGGTTGCGGGTGAAGTTGTCGCCCACGAAACGCGGGTTGGTCTTGCGCCAGTCGTCGTCGGCGATGTCGGCTGCGGAACGGATCTGTCCGGTGAGCAGGCCGTGCCCGAGGGGGGAGTAGGGGACGAACCCGATGCCGAGTTCGCGGAGCACGGGCAGGATGTCCGCTTCCACGTCGCGCGTCCACAGCGAGTATTCGGTCTGCAGGGCCGAAACCGGCTGCACGGCATGTGCCCGGCGGATGGTCTGCACGGATGCTTCGGAGAGACCGAAGTGGACCACCTTGCCTTCCGCGATCAGGTCGGCGACCGCGGCCGCGGTCTCCTCGATGGGCGTGTGCGGGTCGACGCGGTGCTGGTAGTACAGGTCGATGTGGTCTGTCCCGAGACGCCGCAGCGACCCTTCGACGGCAGCTTTCACGTTGGCGGCGCTGCTGTCGATCACGCCGGGGCCTCCCCCGGAGTGGGAGACGAGCCCGAATTTGGTGGCGATCTTCACCCGATCACGGCGGCCCCGAACGGCCCGGCCGACGAGCTCCTCGCTGAGGTAGGGGCCGTAGATCTCGGCGGTGTCGATGTGGGTGACACCCAGCTCCAGGGCGCGGTGAATGGTGCGGATGGACTCGTCGTTGTCGAGACCACCCCCGGTCGTGTAGACGCCGGCCATGGTCATCGCGCCGAGGCCGATGCGGGAGACCTCGAGGCTCCCGAGGTGCGCGTTCTTCATCAGGTGTGCTCCGTTCCGGCCGGTCAGGCCTGTGAGGTGGGCATGGCCCACAGTTCGGCGATCGAGGAGCGCCGGTGACGGGTGACCATGTACGCGATGCTCTCGGCGATGTCTTCCGGCTGCAGCTTCTCCGGGATGTTCTCCGCGTCGGAGGCGACGAGGTGGTCCTTGATGGTGTCGTTGTTGTGGGAGATCAGTTCGGTCTCGACGGCGCCGGGCTCGAGCACGCCGACTCGGACATGCTTCTTGGTGATCTCCTGGCGGAGCGCTTCGGTGAAGCCGTTCACCCCGAACTTCGTCATGTTGTAGGCGGCGAAGTTCGGCCACGCCTGCCGGCCTGCGATGGAGGAGATGTTGACGATGTCCGCGACGCCGCGCAGTTCGTCTTCGGCCGCGACCAGCAGGTGCGGCAGAGCGGCCTTGGTCATGAAGAGCAGACCGTTCTGGTTGACCGAGATCATCCGCAGCCATTCCTCGATGTCCTGATCCAGGACCGTTCCGAGCAGCATCAGCCCGGCGTTGTTGACGAGGATGTCGAGGCGTCCGAACCGGTCGATGACCGTCGCCACGGCGCGTTCGGCCTGGACGCGGTCGGTGATGTCGGCGGTCACGGCGAGAGCCGAGCCGCCGGCAGCCTCGATCTCGGCGACGAGGGTGGTGAGCCGGTCCTCGCGGCGGGCGATGACCGCGACGGTCGCGCCGAGTTCGGCGAGCTGCTTCGCTGTGGCTTCGCCGATGCCGCTGCTCGCCCCGGTGACGATCGCGACGGTCCCGGCGAGCTTGTTCTGCAGGTTGCTGCTGATGGTCATGCCCTTCTCGAATTTCACCGCTCGTTCGGCGGCCGATGGTTCGAGTCAACCCTCCTTCGCCGGAGTTAGCGTGGCCCTACCTATGGGTGCCCCGACAGGGACCCTCTGCACGCCCGGAGTCGGCGTACTTTCGATGGCATGGACACCGCCGAGGCGATCAGTGAGTTCCTCACCACGCGACGCGCGAAACTTACGCCCGCGCAGGTGGGGCTGCCAGACTTCGGCGGTCGCCGCCGGGTGCCGGGGCTGCGCCGCGAGGAAGTGGCGCTGGTGGCGGGAATGAGCGCGGAGTACTACAAACGCCTCGAACGCGGCAACGCCGCCGGTGTCTCCGAAGCCGTCATCGATGGCGTCAGCCGCGCCCTGCAACTCGACGACGCCGAACACGCCCACCTGTATGACCTGATCCGCGCCGCCAACGCAGGCGCTCACCCGCAGAAGCGAGCACGCACGACCCGCAAGACGCAGCTCACACCCGGTATGCGACAGACCATCGACGCCATGTCGACGGTACCGGTCTACATACAGAACGGCCGACTCGACGCCGTCGCCACCAACCGGTTTGGAGCGGCGCTCTTCTCCGAGTTGCTCGACGAGGCCAGGCCGCCAGCCAACGCCGCCCGATTCATTTTCCTCGAACCGCGGGCCCAGACGTTCTACCGGGAATGGGAAGCACAGACCCGCCAGATCGTGGCCGTCCTTCGCGCCGAAGCCGGCCGCTCGCCCTACGACCGACAGCTCACCGACCTCGTCGGCGAACTCTCCACCCGAAGCGATCTCTTCCGAAAGCTCTGGGGAGCCCACGACGTCCGCGAACACCGCACTGGCCTCAAACTCGTCCACCATCCAGTCGTCGGCGACCTCGACCTCACCTTCCAAGCGATGGACCTCGCCTCCGACCGCGGACTCCAGATGATCGTCTTCTCCGCGGAACCCGGATCGGCCACCCAGGAACGCCTCCAACTACTCGCCAACGTGGCCGAAACAGCCGCGCCAAACGCGACTATCTAGCTACCGATCAACGACCCGAGCGCCGCGCGGAAGGACAAAGCGCGCGCCGCCCTTTGATGGATCCCACGCGGCCGTCCGACCACGGTCGACCCGCTCTAGCGGCGCGGCTGGGGCGGATGGTCAGCCGCCGGGACCTATGCCGCCTGCGGGAGAACGGCATCGAGGTCTTCGACGGGTCCCGCCAAGCTTTCGGCTGCCGCGCAACCGTGCGGTGCGACGGCGGCCGGCCGCGACCGGCCGCCCTCGCACCGATTCAGCCGTGCCGCGGCGACGTGCCTGGAGTCGCCTCGCGCAGCGACTCGAGCATCGCGGAGAAAGCGGGCTTCGGCGAGTAGTCATCCTCGAAGATCGTCGCCCAGCCCTCACCGGGGAACACGCCGGGAACCCACGAGTTCGCGTCTGGGAAGCCCCACACAGTGAAGGACGAGCAGGCGGTCACGTTCAGGCACGCCGTCAGCATCGCGTCGTAGCGCTCGGCCTGTGTGGCGACCTGCTCGGGTGTCGGGCCGGTCTCACCGGGCTGCACCGGGATGCGGACGTCGGCCTCGGTCACCGCCACCTGAAGCCCGAGCGCGGCGAAGCGCTCGAAGTTCGCCTGGATAGACGTGTCGAAGCCGTAGAGCAGGCTGAGGTGGCCCTGGGCGCCGAAGCCTCCCAGCGGCGCGCCGTCGGCGAGCATGCGCTGTGCGAGCGCGTAGTACGCATCGGTCTTCTCGTTGATGCCCTCGGCGTTGTAGTCGTTGAGGAACAGCACCGCGTCAGGGTCGGCCTCGTGCGCCCAGCGGAACGCGTCCTCGAGGAGCGCGATCGGGTCGTCGGCGCAGGCCTTCAGGAACGGGTTCGCCTCGGTGCGCAACCGCACGCCGCCGTTGTCCCACGTGTCCTGGAAGATCTCGTTCGCGACATCCCACTCGTAGATCTCACCCTTGAAGTGGCCGACGACTGTGCGGATGTGGTCTTCGAGCACCGCACGTGCCTGGTCGCACGTCCACGTCTGGCTCGCCGTCGTGACCCATGCCGGGTTCTGGCTGTGCCACAGCAGCGTGTGGCCACGCACCTGCTGGTGGTTCGCCTTGGCGAAGGCGACCAATGCGTCGGCGGACGAGAAGTCGTACACGTCCGGAGCCGGGTGGACGGCATCCCATTTCATGTCGTTCTCAGGCGTCAGCGACGAAAACTGGGCGCTGAGGACCTGCTGGTACTCGGTGGGTGCCTTGCGGTCGTAAGCGACGAGGTCCCTGCGGCCCCAGACGGCGCTGCCGATCGCGAGATCGCGCGGTGCCTGGTTGCGCAGCGTGTCCTTGTCGGCGTGGCTGTAGCCGGGCGGCTCGGCGTTCGCTGCGGTCACGCCCAACAGAGGCAGTAGCAGGGCAGCGGTGGCGGTGGCCACCAGAAGTGATCGGAGAGATCGGCGCATGGGGGAACTCCTGACATCGTCGTCGGTCATATGCCCGCGTGAGCGGCGCATATGTTTTTGCGTACAACAAACGCTAGGCGGCCCTATCGGACAAGGCAAAAGGTTTCGGAGCGTTTTCCACGACCGTGCGCACGGCCACCTGGGTCAGGACGATGAGTTGTTCTCGTCGATGTCGACGAGCACTTCGTTGCGACGCAGAAACCAGGGCGTGTAAGGCGGGTCGAAGCGCGCGAAGCGAGGTGTGCCGATGGGCGTCAGGCCGTTGGCAGACAGACTTGCCAGGAGCGCCTCCCGGTGAGAGTCCCATGACGCGCGTGTCCATCGCCCCGAGAATCGCTCAGCGGCCACCATCCGCTCCGGCACGGTGCGCAGTGTCACTTCGCTGCGTGCGGGTACGGGATCCGCACTGCGACGATCAGCGGCGGACTCGTGCACGGAGCAGTTCAATGGAGTGTCGTGGCCGCACGCCATCCGCGTGCGGAGTCTCTTCCGAAGGCGGACCCGGGTCAGACTGGCGCGCGGGTCGCGGCGAGGGTGCGGGCGGCGCCCAGGACGGCGTTCACGCTCGCGTTGAGTACGGATCGGTCTGAGCCGGCCGCCCAGTGAATGCCTGTGGTGTCGCGGTATTCGATGAGGGTGAGGGCCTCGCTGCTGCTGCCTGCGGTGAGCGATGTCTGGTGGAGGGAGACGATCTCGACAGGGATGCCGTGCTCGGTGAGGAGCGCGGTGACGGCCTCGACGGGGCCGATGCCCTGGTAGCTGCCGTGTCTCTCGGTGCCGTCGATGTGCAGGGTGAGCTGTGTACGGGTCGCCCCGTCGTGAGTCTCAGAGCTGATGTCGACAAGCTGGATGTCGGATCCCGCGGGGTTCAGATAGCTGCGCTGGAACAGGTCGAAGAGTTGGGGTGCGTCGATTTCGAGTCCGGTGCTGTCGGTGTGCTGCTGGACGCGGCGCGCGAAGTCGATCTGCAGTCGTCGGGGGAGCTCGATGCCGTAGTCGGTCTCGAGGAGGTACGCGATGCCTCCCTTGCCTGATTGCGAGTTGACGCGGATGACGGCGTCATAGCTGCGACCAAGGTCGGCCGGGTCGATCGGCAGGTAGGGCACCCGCCACTCGATCTCGCTTTCCGGACGGCGCTCGGCTGCAGCGCGGGCGCGGTGCTCGGCGAAGCCCTTCTTGATGGCGTCCTGGTGSGWGCCGCTGAACGCAGTATGGACGAGGTCGCCGACATACGGGTGGCGGGGGTGGATTTCGAGGCGGTTGCTGTATTCGACGGTGCGGCGGATCTCGTCGATGTCGGAGAAGTCGATCATCGGGTCGATGCCCTGGGCGTGCAGGTTCAGGGCAAGGGTGGCGATGTCGACGTTCCCGGTGCGTTCGCCGTTGCCGAAGAGGCATCCTTCGACGCGCTGCGCGCCGGCGAGGACGGCGAGTTCCGCGCAGGCGATGCCGGTGCCTCGATCGTTGTGCGGGTGGACGGAGAGGATGACCGCGTCTCGGCGGGCGAGGTTGTGGTGCATGTACTCGATCTGGTCGGCGTACACGTTCGGGGTCGCGATCTCCACGGTCGCGGGAAGGTTCAGGATCACCGGTCGCTGCGGGCTGGCATCCCACAGCGTGGTGATGGCGTCGCAGACCTCGAGCACGTAGTCCGGTTCGGTCAGGTTGAACACCTCGGGTGAGAACTCGAATCGGACGTTGTCGAGGGCGCCGGCGAACTCGAGTACGTCACGGCCGCCGGTGAGGATCAGCTCCGTGAGCGCGATCCGATCGTGGCCGAGGACGACGTCGCGCCAGGTCGGCGCGGTGGCGGTGTACATGTGGATGACGACCTGATTGCGGATGCCGCGAATCGAGGCGACCGTGCGTTCGATCAGGTCGCGGCGTGCCGGAGTGAACACCACGATCGTCACGTCATCCGGGGCGATGTCGGTCTCGGCGATCAGGCGGACGAAGTCGTAGTCCGTCTGCGATGCGGACGGATAGCCGACCTCGATCTCCTTATAGCCCATCTGCACCATCAGCTCGAAGAGCCGCCGCTTGCGCGCGGGGTCCATCGGCTCGGCGAGGGCCTGATTGCCGTCGCGCAGATCGACCGGCACCCACAGCGGTGCCGCTGTCAGCCGGCGTGACGGCCACTCGCGGGCGGTGAGCGGCACCTCGACGCGTGCGTAGGCGTCACGGTAGCGGTGCGATGGCATCTGCGAATGCCGCTGACGGTTCCACTGCGGTGCGCCCGCGGGAACCGGGCCAATTGGGGTGGAGATACGGGAGAACGGGGGAGTGCTCATTGCGGGGTTCCTTCAACTGCTGCGGGGAAGTCAACCGGCGCGCGTTTCGGCTCCACGTCGGGGAGCCGGTCTGGCTAGGCCCCGCCGTGGCGACGAAGAAGAAGGAGTCCGTCGAGAAGCATGAGCTCACGCTAGCACAACTCCTCAGACAAGTAGACAAGTGTGCTTCATGGGCGAAGATGGTGGGATGACCCAGGTCCGCCGCGAACCCCTCGCCGACCAAGCCGCCGACGCCCTGCTCGAACGCATCCGCGCGGGCGAGTGGATGCTCGGGCAGAAGCTGCCGGGGGAGACGACTCTCGCCCCGCAGCTCGGCGTCGGCCGATCCACGATCCGCGAAGCCATCCGCCAGCTCGCCGGCCGCGGCATACTCGCCACCCGCCAGGGCGCCGGAGTATTCGTCACCGCCGTAGACACACCGGACGACTGGGACCAGGTGCTCCGCCGCACGGACATCATCTCCGTGATCGAGGCACGCATCGCGATCGAGGTCGAGGCATCCGCACTCGCCGCCGAACGCCGCACACCGATCGAGCTGCGCGCCATGAAGCGCGCCGCAGAGCACCGCGACAGGCATCGCACACACATCGAGGAGCACGTCGACGCGGACATGAACTTCCACCGCAGCATCATCACCGCCGCGCACAACCCCCTCCTCACCGAACTGTTCGACGGATTCACCCCACGCACCAGACAGGCGATGATCGACCTGCTCCGCATCCGCGGCGAATACGGCAGCGACGCCGACCAACGCGTCCACGCGCAGATCCTCGAGGCGATCGCCGACCGCGACGCAGACGCCGCCTCAACACTCACCCGCGACCACCTGCTCACACTCAAGGCAAGCCTGCGCTGATCCACGCATCGATGCACAACCCCGCATCAACGAACCTCGCGATGTCATCGGGGTTCGCGCAGCGCGAGGACCATCGTGGCGAGGTCCTCCGGGTCGTCGAGGTCGAGCTCGGTCAGCTCTTGTGCACGGCGCAGGCGGTGATCAAGCGTATTGGGGTGGATGTGCAGGCGCTTGGCGGTCTGCTGGCGGTCGCGGCGCAGCGCTACGTATGTCGCGACCGTGCGCCGGAGGTCGCCGCGCGGTGGACTCGTTTCAGCGCCGAGTCGGTCTATGGTGCGGCTGCGGAGGCCGGCTGCCAGGCGCGGCGAACGGGCGAGCAGCAGGTCAAGAGTCAACTCCCCGATCGGCACGATCCCGGTTCGGCTGTCGCGCAATGCAATGTCGATACCGAGCCGGACATTGGCGATGCTCTCGGCGAGCTCTTCGCGCGTTACCTCGACGTCCACAACCGCCACGGAAGCAGCGGGCAGACCGATCGTCGGATCGCGGCGTGGCGATGAGAGCCCCACGACTCGGTTTCCTTCGGTCAGCGCGAGCACACCTACCGCTCGCAGGCCGGCCGCGGCCCGCGCGTGTGCGTGCGTTCCCTCGCCCGAGGTCACCGCCGCGAACGTCGTGAACCTGCCGCCCACCACGAGGCCGAGGCGGGCGGCAGTTTCGTGGTGGCTCGCGTCGAGGGCATCTCCTTTGATGAGCGCGTCCAGCAGTGCTCGCAACCCGCGCTCCTGTTCGGAGACGAGGTGTTGGCGCTCCTCGAGGTACGCGGTCGCGACGATGCCGGAGACCTGATCGAGGTAGCTCATCACCAGCTCTGCGGCGCGCAGCAGTGCGTCACGCTCGTCCGCTGCGGCTGCGGTGACGAGGACCCGCCACGCTGCCGTGGCTCCGAGCCGGTAGGCGCGCAGCAGGTCTTCGACCGGCATGCCTTCGGTCGCGCGGTTCTTGGCGGACTCGCTGAACTCATCGAAGCGCGCGGCCTCAGGCTCTCCGCCGCCGGCTACCCAGTCGAGGCACAGATCGATGTTCTGGCGGATGACCTGCAGGATCTGGCCGCGGAGGACAGAGTCGGGCAGGCGCGAGTAGCCGGGGATCTCGGCGCGGAACCCGCCGAGCAGGACCTCGGCGAGCTCATCGCGATTGATCCGCTCGACGAGAGCCGCAAGCGGTTGGGACATTTTCGCCATCCACCCATTGTGACCAATCACAACAATCTTGGGGTGGGCCCTCTGGCCAAAGGGTTGATTGGATGTGAGCCTGTCATGATCCCGACGCGCAGCGTTGCGCGGCGCTTGCTGATCCTCAAGGGTGCCCTGGTGGGCGCGCGCGATGTTCTCTGGGCACGCCGTGACGTAGCGCATGTCCCCCTAGGAGAATCACGCATGCTTCGTCGTCTCGCTCCCGCCGCGCTTGTCGTCGCCGCCGGAGTGCTGTTGTCATCGGCAGCAGGCGCGTCGTCGGCATACGCCGCGACCGCAGCCCCAGCGCCCCAAGCTCAAAAGCCTCAGCCTGATACCGCTCTGTTTCAGGTCGGCACCTCGGTCGTGGACATCTCACCTGACGAGCCGATGGTCGATGGTGGCTATAGCTCGAACTACCTCGTTACCGGTGGTGTTCACGATCCGCTTCAGGTCAGAGCGTTCTTCATCGGCCACGGCACGCAGGCGGTGACGTTCGTGTCGTTGGACTCGCAGGGCTGGTTTGCCGCCTATCAGGCGCCGAACGTCGGCGACGGCGCCGACGCGGCACGCCACGACGCCGCCGCTGGGCTTTCCGCTCGCGGGTACGACGTCACTGCCGCCAATGTCGTCGTATCGACCACGCACGACCACGCTGCCCCGACGATCATGGGGGTTTGGGGTCACACCGACCCGGCATACCTGCACCGAATCAAGGAGGCAGCGGTCCAGGCCGTCCTCGATGCCGAGGCGAACGCTCGCCCGGCCGAACTGTGGTCGGCGACCGGCACGATCCACGGCCTGGTCTCCCAGGTCCAGGGGACCGATCAGATGGCCGGGTATGCCGTCGACGACCAGCTGCCGATCCTGTGGGCCCGCGAACCGGGCACCGGCGCGACGATCGGCATGTACGCCGACGTTCCGGTCCACGTCGACCAGTACGACCCCAGCGAGCCCGGCAACAACCAGTTCAGCGCCGACTACCCCGGGTACGTCCGTGATCGTCTTGCGGAACTGTTCGGCGGCACCCAAGTGATCGCGGCGGGTACGCTCGGCCGCCAGGAGGCGATCGGCGCGGACAGCAGCTACGCCGAGGTCGCTGAGCAGGGACGCTTCATCACCAACGCGGTGACCCGCGCGCTCGCCAATGCCCATCGCATCACCGACACCACGCTGGCAGCTGCCAACCAGTCATTCTCGACCGCAGCCGAGAACCGAGGCCTGCTCGCCGCGATGTCGTGCAACCACCTCAACGGGCCGCTTGGCTGCCCTGGCCCGCTCAGCGAGCCGGCGAGCAACGCGAACAGCGGCACATGGGACTGGCGTGCGGTCGGCGGCATCTTCACGATCAACCGCTCGCTCGACGCGCCGTACTTCACCACTTCTGGCCGCATCGGCACGTCGGCGACCGTCGCCCGGGTGGGCGATCAGGTGTACGCCACAGCCCCGGGCGAGGCCTTCCCCGAGGTCACCGCCGCAATCCAGCGGTCGTTTGCCGCGTCACCAGGCATCAGCGCCGCGCACATCATCAACCACGGCAGCGACCAGCTCGGTTACTACTGGGACCAGCGGCCGGGCATCTATTCACCCGCTCAGCTCGCACAGAGCGACTTCGACAGGTTCAACGTCGGGTCGCATCTTGCGCAGGACAACGTCGACGCCGTTCGCGCCGCCGGCGAGCTCCTGGGCCTCAACCCGACCGCCGAGCAGGCCTTCGCTCAGATCGACAACCAGAACGCGTTCTCGCAGCCCTCGATCCAGTTCTATCCCGGCCAGGTCGAGAGCGACGACCCGGCGGTGAGCTTCTACGGCACGGCCAAGAAGGCGCAGGTGTCCGGCGCTCCGTCAACGTCCATCGGATCGACCGCAGCAACGCAGGGCGATGGCGCGATCAACTGGGACTTCGGTGACGGCACGACCGAAACTCACCCCATCTCGGCGCGATTCACCCACACGTTCCCGCAGCCCGGCATCTACCAGGTGCGAGCGAGCATCACCGACAACCTCGGCGACACCTACACCTGGACGCAATCCGTGCAGATCGACCGGCCACTGACCGCAGCCGTCGACCAGAGCCCGAAGCGGGCAAACACGATCGCCCTGACCGCGCACGCTGTCGGCGGGCAGGGGAGCGTCCTGGCCGCGCACTGGACGTTCGCCGATGGCACGACTGCCGACGGCCCGACGATCACCATGCCCCACAAGCACTTGGACGGATCGGTGACGATCACGGACGGGGTCGGCAACACCGCGACGACCAATCTGCACATCAACTAACCCGCACCCGTTGCCCGGTCGGTAGCGGTCATCGCTATCGGCCGGACAACGAGTCCTCCCGACTGCTGCAGGTCGACGTCGAGGAGCTGACCATTCGTGGTGCGGCGCTCCGACCTACTCCCGTCCACGCCGCGCCACTACGATGCGGGCATGCCGTTGCTCCGAGCCGTCGTCCTGCCAGGGCTCGGCGCGATCGCCGTGTTGGCCGCGGCCGGGCGCGCGATGCGGCTCCTCGGCGGCGACGACCCGCGCGAAGACCGGGCTGTGCGTGCGCTCCAGCACGCGTTCGGCCACCGGCCGGACGACGGCGATGCCGCCGTCACGACTGATCCCGCCGATCCGTCTTGGCCACGCGAGTCGATCGACCGGGTCACCGGGTCGCTCTCCTGGTACTCCGGCGTGCCGCAGACCATCGCGAGCGGGGCGCTCTGGTGCGGCGTCACTTGGCTGTTGACGCGCGACCGGCGCTCAGCGGCCGCCCCTGCGGCGGTGCTCGCGCTCGAGACCGCGTGTTTCGTCGCATCCGCGGCGCTGGGTGGACGGCCACGACCCGAGGGGGTGTGGCGCCCGGAGCCGCCGCACGCGACGTCGTCGTTCCCCTCCGGGCACACGGCGGCGGCCTTCGCGCTCCACGGCACGCTTGCCGACCTGCTCGATAGCCACGGCACCCGTGGCGCGCGGCTCATCGGCCCCCTCCTTCGCTACGGGATTCCCGGAGCGATCGCGTTTTCGCGGGTCTACCGTGGCCAGCATCACATCTCGGACACCGTCGCAGGCGCAATGCTGGGACGGTGGAGCGCCGCTGCCGTGCGGCGGGAGCTGATCTCGTCGTAGGCGGACGGGACCCTCCGCCCGACGGCCGAGCGGGTCTGCAAGTGGCCTGTTTTGCGACCACCGCAAGCAACCAAGGATCCCTCTGCGTGCACTAGCTTCGAGGACCGCTGAGGGCCCTGGCCGGTGCGAGCAGCCGATACTGATCGGGCGAGGGACGGTGCCGAATCACCTCTACCTAATGTTTCGAGTGTGGGATTGTGAGGTCATGGAGATACTGATCCTCGTCGCTCTGCTACTGAACTTGTTGGTCTTCTACTTCGTCATCCGTCTTGCGATCAAACACGCGATGCGCGATGCACGCTATGAGGAGTTCATAGAGAAGAACCGCCCCGAGAAGGCGAAGTGGGCGCCGTATGTCCAGAAGGCAAACGGCCTGTAGCTCTTCCGCATCTCATCCTCCGGGGATCGAGTGCGTTCGCTTCCGATCCCTCAATGGGCGGAACTGCCGGGCGAAGCCCCGATTCGGCGTCGCGGCCCGGGGGTTCGCGCCTATTCTTCCGTCAGGCCGACGACTAGGAAGTCGATGTGGATCCCGGTGACTGTGCCGTTGGCGGCGAGGGTGCGCTCCAGTGCATAGAACCCGTCGTCGCCGTAGCCGGCCCGCGCGAGGATCAGGTTCTCCCCGTGAGTTGCCAGAGGCAAGACGACGTTTGCAGTGTCGACGGGTTGTGGGCCGTCACTTTTCGCCTGCGCAAACCAGGAGTCGGGCTTGCCTGAGTTGAAAATCTCGGAGCGCCAGTCGACTGCTGCACCGGGCATGCAGCGGGTCGCGGCTTCCGCGTCGACGAAGGCGACGGTGCCGGCATCGACCTCTACACCCCAGTACCGGCCGGGGTCAGGTGGTCCGTCAAGACTCGGGGCCGGCTCGAGGGATGCTGCTTCCGACGCGGAGAGCACGACGGAGAGATATGCCTCCCGCCACTGCGACCCGTCTTGGGCTTCTGACAGATCCGCATACGTCACTCGCACCGGGTAGTGGCCTGACGGGACCGGGATGACGAGCGGCGCATCGAGGTTCACGTATGGGTCGCAGACGCCGAGCTGCCCCGAATCAACATGCAGTTCGCCAAGGTCGACAACAGTCAGTTGCACCGATCGCCCATCAGGCAGCGGAGCCTGACCGGAAGCCAACGCGTAGTGATCGCCGATGTCCATGTCTCGATCATGCCGTCCGGTCGATCTTCCAGGTACGGGCGACGCGACCTGCGGCCTCCCGACCGCATAGAGGCGTCAACTGCTAGTGGGCTTATTGCCCGCAAGGGGATCGTTTTCGATCCGGGCGCGAGAAGCTTCACGCCCTTAGGCTCAATGTGATCGAGAGGTGTCGGAGTGATCGAGGTAGCTGGTCTGACGCGGCTTTTCGGCTCTCGCGTGGCCGTGGATGATGTCAGCTTCACCGTGCGGCCGGGCACGGTAACCGGGTTGCTCGGTCCGAACGGGGCCGGCAAGTCGACGACGATGCGGCTGATAGTGGGATTGGATCGGCCGACCTCGGGCACGGCGTTGGTGGACGGCGCACCGTTCTCCCGCTCGATGACGCCGATGTCGACGTTGGGCGCCCTTCTGGACGCGACCGCTGTGCATCCCGGCCGTACCGGGCGGACGCACCTGCGCGCATTGGCCGCGACCAACGGGATTGCCGATCACCGAGTCGACGCGGTGCTGACGATGACCGGATTGACGGATGCCGGGGCTCGGCGCATCGGCACTTACTCGCTGGGGATGCGTCAGCGGCTCGGCATCGCCGCCGCACTTCTCGGCGACCCGGCGACGCTCGTTCTTGATGAGCCGGTGAACGGGCTCGATCCCGACGGGGTTCACTGGGTGCGCGAACTTGCCCGCTCTCTCGCGGCGGAGGGCAGAACGATTCTGATCTCCAGCCACTTGATGAGCGAGATGGCGCTGACCGCTGACCGGGTCATCGTGATGGGCAGGGGACGCGTCATCACGGATGGGCCGATCGCGGACGTCATCGCGCACGCCACCCGCTCCTCGGTCCTCGTCCGCTCGCCGCGCAGCCCCGACCTGGCCGCCGTCGTCGCGACAAAGGGGGGTCGGGTGGAGAGCACCGCACCCGACGGTGCACTAGTCGTTACCGGTATCACTGCTGAGGCGATTGGGGACCTCGCCGCGGCTCACGCGATCCCCTTGCACCAGCTCACTCCCCAGCAGGGCTCGCTGGAGGACGCTTTTCTGGCCTTGACCGAGGGTGAGGAGCAGTTCGCCTCCGGCGCGCCGATTCATGAGGAGCAGCGATGAGCGTCGCACAGACCACGATCGAGCACCGCATCACGATGCGGCGTGCCATTCGGTCTGAGTCGATCAAGCTCGCCGGCCTGCGCGCGACACCGTGGCTGATCGGCGCCGCACTCGTCGTGCCGTTCCTGGTCACGCTGATCTGGGCATCCGGGGCGAGCGGACCCGTTGATGCGGCCGCGATCCTCGACACCGCAACACCATCCTCGGCCGCGACGCTCATCTTCTTGATCCTGATCGCGATCATGACGGCGACCTCAGACTATGAGAGCAACGCCGCGATCCAGACGTACAGCGTCGTGCCTGCACGCATCCCCGTGGTGCTCGCCAAGTACGCGATCGTGCTCGTGGTCGCCGTGGCCATTTCGCTCGTCACTGCCATCGGGACGTTCGCTCTCGCCGACGTCTTGAGAGGCGGCGGGATGGACGCGTGGTCCCCTGAGGCCACAAGAGTCCTGCTCGATCTTGCCCTAGCCGAAACGTGCTGCGCATTGATCGGCGTCGCCGCCGGCCTGATCGTGCGATCCGCGATCGGATCCCTCGGAGTCGTACTCGGCTTCTTCTACCTCGTGCCCCTGATCCTGGGCCTCATCCCCGTCGACGCCGTGAACCTCGTCGGCAGGTCTATCCCGGGCGCGTCCCTCGGCACGCTGATCTCCATCACCACCGCCGGGGGTCAGCTCGACCCGGTAACGCTCGCCTTCACCACGGTCCTCTGGACAGCCCTATGGCTGGTCGCCGGGGCCATCACGGTCAAGCGACGAAACATCTGACGCATAAGCCGACCCTTGGGGTGGTTCGTGATGAACCTCCTTGGAGCTCCCTGTCACGGCATCAGGGTGCCGTAGGAGTTCTGGGATCAAACTGCTTCTTGATCCGCTATCCAGGTCCGGGACTTCGCCTCAAGGAACGCCCCCAGGGCTGAGACCACTGAGAATTCGTACGCGACGTTCATCGCTGTCGACGGCCTCATCGGGATCGAGCCTTCCCGCCCTTCGATGGTGATAACCCACTCCAGCGAGGGCGGTTCCGGCTGGAGGTAAGCCAGTGTGGGTGAGTTCACGAATTGGAAGACCACTAAGCCCGTATTAGCGTCGTCGGCCCCGTCCTGAACGATGACACGCGCCGCTTCCGCAGTCGGATACCCCAAACCGGCGAACTCGTCGAGCCACGACCGCAGTGTATCAATGCTTCGAACTGGCACACCCACACTCCTGACCCAGCGCCTTGCAGACAGTCATTAGTATGCGCTTCATTAGGGCGATCGTGTCGCCACCAGCATCACGCCGCGTGCCCACACGAAGTCAGCGTGCCACGGGCCTAGAGACTCACGCATGCAGAAGCCCGCTGAAGGATCCCGCCTGACGGCCCGCGGCAGGGAGGTGAGGGCATTGATCGCCTGTGCGTGGAACGCTAGCTTTTGCGCATGTCACCGCCGGCGCGTTACACCAACCCACTTCTGCGGTATGCCAATTCCGCGGGGATCGTGGGTGCGGCGGGCGCCATTACCGCACTCGTGCTCGGGGCGACTGTTCCCATGCCTGCGTGGGTGTGGACTGTGCCCTTTCTGCTGGCGATGGGCCTGGTGGGGATCTGGGCTCCTTCACCGCACTACAGGCCGCTCGTCGCGCACGAGTTCAAGAAGTGGAACGACGCACGTCAAGCGGCGACGACGATTTCGGACGATATCCCAGAAGAGGTACGCCAGTATCAAGCCGCACGAGAACATCACGCCGAATGGAAACGCCTCAACCAGACCGCATTCGAGGCTGCCATCCTCACAGGGCTGCTGTTCGCACTCATCATCGCGCCACCCATCGGAATCATCGCGCAGCTCTATTAGCAATCCTCACGAGCGGGCGCCTCGAGCGCTGATCGGGGGGCAGAGAACCGGGCATCATGGGACGAGTGGAACGCGGCGTTAGGGTGATCACGTGACGTCGACCCGAGGGGGAGCCCTCCTTCTGGACATGGACGGCACACTGGTCGATTCGAACGCTGTCGTCGAGCGTGTCTGGACGCAGTGGTCGCACGAGCACGGTATCGACCCCGCGCGCACGCTCGAGGTCATCCATGGTCGGCAGGGCCACGAGAGCATGGCGATTCTGCTGCCGGKGYGGCCACACACGTTCAACCTTGCCGAGAACCGCGAGCTCCTCGCCGCCGAGACGGCGGAGCTGGACGGCGTTGTCGCGATCGATGGTGCAGCACAGCTCTTGAACGATCTTTTCGGCGTTCCGCACGCACTCGTCACTTCCGCAACGCGGGATCTGGCGGTTGCGCGCATGGGCGCGGCAGGACTGCGGATGCCGAACCTGTCGGTCACCGCGGAGGACGTCCGCCGGGGAAAGCCACACCCCGACGCGTTTCTGCTCGCTGCGGCGGGCCTCGGAGTGGATCATGCCGACTGCATCGTGGTCGAGGACTCCGCAAACGGGATCGCCGCGGGAATCAGCGCCGGGATGCGAGTGCTCGGCGTCGGTCCCGACGCCAAGCGAGCCGAGCCGACCTGGGCTATCGCATCGGTTGCATCCTGCCGCGTGACCGCCGCCGACGATGGGCTCATCCTCTCCTTCGCCGAGTGAGATCGGTCGGTCGAACTTCCTGATCAGCCCACCTGCCAGTCCACTTGCATCGAGTCAGCACGGCGGATGCCGACGCCATTGCTGATTTCATCGAGACATGGCGAATGATCTGGTCTTCTCATCCGAGGCATCCGCGATGGATGTCGAGCGCGTGCACCGCTGGCTCTCCGAGGAGTCCTATTGGGCGCGCGGTCGAACTCGAGAAGCCCACGACGCGGCGATGGCCGGCTCCCGCAACTACGGCGTGTTCGACGGCGAAAGTGGCCCACAGCTCGCCTACGCGCGGGCGATCACCGACGGTGCCACCTTCGCGTGGATCGCGGATGTCTTCGTCGCCCCGGAAGCGCGAGGTCGTGGCGTGGGAAAGCTGATCATGCAAGGCATCATCGACGACCTGGAACCGCTCGGCTTGAAGCGGACGGCTCTCTTCACCGAAGACGCCCACGGCCTCTACGAGAAGTTCGGGTTCGAGCAACTCGCCGACCCCGAGTCTTGGATGCTCCGATGGGGCCGCGGATACGGACCGAACCCTACCTAGATCGTCAACGCTGTCGGTGTCAGCCGCCGGATCGAAGGGTCGACTTGTCCGCTGGTTGAGCGAGCTGATCGAGCAGTTCGGCTGCGCGAGCAGCCCCGCCGAGCGACCGCAGCTGTGCGCCGACGCGGGCTGCGGCATCCCGGTATGACGGGTCTGTGGTCACTCTGTCGACTGCGGCTGCGACCTGAGCCGCGGTTGGCGTGCCGGTCTTGAGATTGACGGCTGCTCCGGTCCATGCGACGCGGGATGCGATCTCGGGTTTGTCGAGGTCCCCTCCAGCGATCACGAGAGGGATGTCGTGGGCCAGCATCGCGAGCGTCCCGCCCCATCCTCCGTTCGTCAGGGCGACATCCACTCGCGGAAGGAGCTCGGCGTAAGGCAGGAATCCTGCGACCCGCGTGTTGGAGGGGACGGGGAAGGGCAGCTCATCATCTCCGGGGACGCCCGTCGCCACCACCACGAGCAGGTCGTCGCGGTCGGCCAGCGCCTCCAGCGTGGGCACGATCAGGTCGGCGGGATCGATGTTCTGCGTCCCCTGCGTGACATGTACGACCCGTCGGCCTTCGAGTTCGCTCCACCACGCCGGCAGCGGATGCGACGCCTGCGGAGGCATCCGGAGCTCGCCGACGAAGTGCAGGAAGTCGGGCCGGTCAGTGCGCTCGAAGTCCAGGAGCGGGGATCCGCTCGCCGCGATGAGCTGACGCGAGAAGGTGACCTCCTCCATGGTCAGCCCTCGCGGCCGGAGGCCGATGGATTTCTCGGATCTCGCGATCGCCTTCGTGAGCGATCGGGCCATGAGCGGCGCAGCCGCGCGGAGGGCGGCATCCCTCGCCTTGGTGAACGGATTCGTACCGGGCCATAGACCCAGTCCGGCGGGAGGGCCCTGCGTTCCGGAGAGATTCAGCGGGGTGATCGAGATCGTCGCTCGGGGCCCGCCGTTCTGCGCCGTGTACAGCGCCGCGCCGATCGAGAGGTCGTCGCCGGCGATCGCATCCCACGGTTCCCTGACCCACTCCTCCCGCAGATCCTGCACCTGCCCGGCGGAAGTGTTGATGAAGACGTCTTCGACGTTGATGAGGAGCTGACTGAGCCCCTTCTTGCCCCTGAGCCGCGGGAACGTCGCGGCGAGGTCATTCTCATCGAAGTCGGGAGCGTGGTGCCACGGGACGAACCGCGAGCCCGTCGACTCGACGGCCGCGCGGAACGCCTCGCCCGAATAGACGCGCACGTCGTGTCCGCGTGCAACGAGCGCAGTCGCCACGGCGCGAACGGGGCTGACGTGCCCCGTGAACGGCATCGCCGAGAGCAGGAAGCGGGCCATGGGACCCAGGATGCCGCGTGGAATAGGATCCCGCCACCGGGGGGCTTCACAAACCGCACGCCCGCCGGGCATCGCCCGATTGCGGATCCGCTTCGGCGGCGACGGATATGGTGGCGAGGTGACAGCGTCTGCTCCCACGAGCCCTGCCCCTGCACCGCGGCCGGGTGCCATCTACTTTCTCGGGCGCGCGGTCCTGCGGCCACTGTTCTGGCTGATGTACCGCCCGCGCATCGTGGGCCGAGCGAACGTGCCCGAGCGTGGACCGGTGCTGCTGGCGAGCAACCACCTTGCGGCACTCGACACGGTCATCATCCCGACATCCGCGGCCCGCCCCGTGCAGTTCCTCATCAAGTCCTCGTACTTCACCGGCTCGGGGCMGCTCGGCCGCCTTCGGCGCTGGTTCTTCGCGTCGATAGGTGGTGTGCCGGTGTACCGGGCAACCGGACGCGACGCGCGTGCCGCGCTGGACGCGGGTGCCAGCATCCTGCGATCCGGCAGCGTGTTCGCGGTGTTCCCCGAGGGCACCCGCTCACGCGACGGAAAGCTGCACGCGGGTCACGGTGGCACCGCCTGGATGGCGCGCGACACCGGCGCCGCAGTCGTGCCCGTCGGGCTGATCGGGACAGCCACCATCAAGCCGCTGCGCCATCTCCTGCCGGGGCGGCCGCGTCTCGAAGTGCACTTCGGCCAGCCGCTCGACCTCGCCGACCTCGACGGTGTGCCGGATGGGAAGGCTCGTCGCGAGATCACCGAGCGCATGATGGCCGCCATCGCCGCCCTCAGCCGCCAGGAACGCTCCGGCACCATCAACGCGTCATCGCGCGACTGAGCCGCGCCGGGGCTGTCGAGTGAACGAAACACGGTCGCGACCAGGGCGCTCTCGCAGGCTAGGCTCCGGTGCATGTCTGAGTTTCTTGATGACTGTGATGTCTATGCTGCGATGTCATACCCTGTGGCCATTTCGCGGGGGCATCGCGTCAAGCAGAAGGTGAATCTCAAGGCGCGGGTAGATGCCGAAACAGGCGAGGTCACGTTCTACGTGCCGCTGGACGAGATCGGCACCTTGCGTAGTTAGCCCCCCGCGATCTGCGGGGGCGCGCCGAAACCGCTACTTCTTCCCCCCGAAGAGGCCGCCCAGCAGTCCGCCGATGTCGATGCCGCCCGCCGGAGACCCGCCGCCCGTGCCACCGCCACCGAGCAGTCCGCCGATGATGTCCCCGATGCCGCCTCCGCCGGCGGTGCCGGCATCCGCTTGGCCTGCCGCGCCGCCCTGCCTCTTCGCGATCAAGCCGAGCACAATGGGCGCGAGGATCGGCAGGAGTTTGCCGAAGTCGATGCCCGCCGTCTTAGGCTCCGACGTGAGCTTCTGCGCAACGGCGTGCTGCTGGTCGCCGAAGATGTGCCCGAGGATCTTCTGACCGTCCGTGGTGTCGACGCGGTCGACATCCACTGTTCCCTCGCCCACGGTGCCCGAGTGCTTGTCGAGGGCATTCAGGATCGCCTGCGAGCCTTCGGGTGTCTGCGCGTTTCGCTGCAGACCGGTCAGGATCGTCGCGCCGCCCTCTTGGATCGCCTGCCGCGCAACGCTCGGGTCGACCCCGAGCTTGGCGGCGATCTCGTCCACCGGCAGTGATTTCAGGATCTCGTCGTCTCCGGCCATGATCATCTCCACACCGCGAGGTCGTTCGTCCCCGCTCGTCGTCAGGGTAGCGGCGTCCGTCGAGCGGAGCGAGGGCTTGCGATCCACGGTCGAGCGTGCTTGGAATCGGGTACCCAGGTTTCGGATCAAGCCGGAACTGTGTAGGAGCCGTTGCGGACGTCGTCGACGAGGGATCGGGTGGTGGGCTTCCATCCGTAGCTCGAATGGGCCTTGGCTGCGGGGAGCCGACTGGACGTCGTCATGATGCGAGCGGCCGGGCCCAGGCGCTGCTCGGCGACGACCACGGGTACCGAGACGGTGGGTGTTCCGGTCAGGTCGCCGATGGCCGCGGCGAGGTCCTTGAACGCGAACGGGACTGCGCCGGCGGCATTGAAGATGCCCGGTACCGGCTGCTCGAGGGCGCGGAGGTACAGGTCGGCGAGGTCGTCCACATGCACGGGGTACCAGGTGTTCTCCCCATCGCCGATGTAGGTGGATGCGCCGTTCGCGAGCGCCCCGGCGATGAGGCTGGTGACTAGGCCGGTGCCGCCGCGTCCGAAGATCAGTCCAGCCCTGATCACGATGCCCGACACCGCGTCGCTTCCGAGGACGATCTGCTCCGCCTTGGCCTTCACGGGCTGAGCGCTGATCTCGGGCAGCTCGGCGTCATCGCCAGTGTCGGTCGGATCGAACCCGTAGACCAGGCCGGTCGAGGTGTAGATGACCGGCGTCGCTGACGAGGATGAGCTCGCACCGGCGACGACCGCTGCCACGGCGTCGAGTTCGAGCTGCATCGACTCGGCGGTCGCGGCGTAATCCGAAGCCGCGTAGACGACGGCATCAGCGCCCGCGGCGGCCGCTTCGAGCACGTCGGCATCGCTGATCGACCCGGCGACCGGGGTTGCGCCGAGGCTGCGCAGCCGGTCGGCGCCGTCGTCCGATCGGGCCAGTGCGTCCACCGTGTGTCCTGCCTGGAGGAGGTGTTCCACGAGGACCGAGCCGAGGTAGCCGGTGCCACCGATGATGAAGACGTTCATTGCGCATCCGTTCTGCGGCGTCTCTCGCCGCGAACTCCACGCTAAACATTGACATCAATGTCAATGTCAAGCACGATGTGCGGATGAAGATCAGTGAGCTCGCCCGCACAACCGGTGCCAGCGCCCGCTCCCTCCGGTACTACGAGGAGCTCGGGTTCATCAGCCCGCGGCGCCGATCCAACGGATACCGCGACTACGACGAGTCCGCCGTCGCAGTCGTCGGCACCATCAAGACACTGCTCGACCTGGGTCTGCCGTCCGCGTTGATCGAGCAGATCCTCCCGTGCACGCGGGGCAAGAAGGTCGAAGACCAGTGCCCCAGCATCGTCGACCAGGTGGTCGCGATCCGTGACGACATGGATGCCCGCGCTCAGGAACTGCTGCGAACTCGCGATGCGCTGTCGGAGTCGCTCACCCGAATCGGGCGTTAGAAACGGGTGAACGCCTCCCGGCAAGACGGGATGGTGCCGCCTCCACTAACGGCTTCGAGCCGCGAATCGGATTTGAAAGTACTTGGGTGCATAAGCAAGCACCATGAGCAGCCCGAAGACAACGCAGACGGCGCCGAGAATGACGTCCGAGCCGGGAAGGCTCAGTCGCCAGACGCCGAGGATCATCCACCCGATCCCGATTGCGGCCAATGATCCGTATGTCGCCGTTTTCGCGCGGGCCGTGCCGCGATTGAATGCGCGAAGCTGCGGACGAAAGATCACGGCCAGCAAGAGCAAGACGACGACGACTGCTGCAACTACCAGCCCGAACACGAATCGCCCGGTGAGCATCAACGCGATTGCTGCCGCACCCCCCAGCACGAAGAGCGAGGGCGTGACCCAACGAGGTGTGACAACGCCCGGAGCCACAGCATCCTCATCACCCGATGAACTCCCGAGAACCATAAGGGGGACCCGCAACCCTCAGCGCGGCAGCGACTTGTACACGACCAGACCGTTGCCCATGCTGTCGTACACCACGGCGCGGCGCTCGTGGGCGTCGTTATAGGGGCCTCGGGCAATGGCGCCGCCGGCGGCGTCAATGGCGGATGCGGCAGCATCCACATCGTCGCTCTTGATGCCAACGACGACCTGCCCGGGGATCGGGTGGTCGAGTGCGGTCGCGAGTGCCAGGGTGATCGTCCCGCCGTCGAGCGCGGCGAAGTGGTCGCCATCGCGGAACTTCAGCGGAAAGCCGAGGGTCTCGGCGTAGAACTGGATCGACGCGTCCAGGTCGTCGGTGGTCAGCACCACCATGCGGACGGCGTTCTCGGTCATCGGGTCCTCCTCAAAGTCGACGTGCGCCCGCGCGGCACCCGCCGTGGGTCCATCGTGCCCGATCCGAAGCCCCACCAGTCGGTGCCCAGCGGATCGTCAACGATCTCAGCCCTCGCCGCGCCCAATATGGTTGCGATCATGACTGTCGAGTCAAAGAATCTGGTTTGGCGCCCGCTGGCGGTGTCCGACAGTGCGGCGATGGCCGACCTCCTGAACGCGATCGACGCGGAGGACCATGTCTGGGGTCAGTACACCGCGGAGGACGCGGCCGAGGAGTTGGACTCCCCGGTCGACGACCTCCCGACGTCCACTCTGGCGGTGTTCGACGGCGCGACGATGCTCGGCTTCTCGGCGGTCCACTACAAGCCGATCGCGGAGAGCGTCCACCGGGTGCAGGCTGCGGGCGCCGTCCGCGCCACCCACCGTCGCCAGGGACTCGGGACGAAGCTCATGCAGCACGGGATGGCGACCGCCGAGGCGCTGCACGCACTGCACCACCCCACGCTCGAACTGGTCGTCGAACCCAGCTACGCCGAGCATGTTCACGGGGCAGTCGCGCTGTACCGTGCGGCAGGCATGACGGCGACGAAGTGGAGCCGGCACATGAGGCATCCGCTCGGCACCGCCATTCCGGACGCCCCTGTCCCCGACGGCCTGCGGATCGAGGGCTACGCGGCTGAAACTGACGAGGAGTTCCGCGCGGTGCGCAACGAGGCCGCCCACGACTCGGGCGGGTCGCGGCTCAGCGCCGAGGAGTGGAAGGTGTGGGCTGTGAACGCGAGCTTCCGGCCCGAGTCGAGCTTTCTGCTCCGTGACGTCGAGACGGGGACGGCGGCCGGGGTCGTCCTGGTCGTCTCGTGGGAGGCCGAGACGATGGCGACCGGCATCCGCGATGCGTACTTCAGGGTCATCGCCACGCGGCCTGCGTACGAGGAGCGCGGCGTCGCCGAAGTCTTGATCTCGCACACGCTTCGGGAGGCGCAGGACCAGGGCTACGGACGGGCCAGCCTCAGGGTCGATGCCGATGGTTCGAGCAGAGAGTTCGGAGTGTACGAGAGTGCCGGGTTCGTCACCCACGACACCCAGGTCCACTACTCCATCGAACTCTGAGGCGCTCCGTCGATGCGGTGCTAGCCTCGCACTGGATCGGGTGATATCGGCGCCGATCGCCCACCGTCTGCGAGGTGCCACATGGATCGGTGGTCCGCCTCTGGCCTGGTGCGAGCCGGTGCCCGGTCGTCGGCGGGGCGATTTGCGCTGCGGGTTCTGCGCGACCTGGGCAACCTCGCGCTCATCGATCGCGGCATGACCCTGGCTGCGACAGCGTTCACTTCGGTCCTTCCGATGCTGATCGTCGCGGGCGCGCTGCGCTCGAGATTGGACCCGCAGACCGGGCCCATCTTCGTCGAGCACCTCGGCTTCGACGATGCGACGGCGGACATCCTGGAGAATTCCCTGCCTGGAGGAGTGCAGGAGCTGCGGGCCACGGGCGTCATCGGCGTGGTGGTCCTCATCATCGCCGCGACGTCGTTGGCCCGGGCCCTGGAACGGGCGCTCCATACGATCTGGCATTCGCCGGCCGTCAGTCTCAAGTTCGCGTGGAGATGGTTCGTCACGGTCTTCGCAGTGATCCTCGGACTGGCCCTGATCGTCGTGACCCGAATCATCGTGCGCGGAGATGGTCCGATCCCGGTCATCGAATTCATCGCCGAGGTGGTGCTGTGGGGCGTGCTGTGGTGGATCGCGTCGTGGATCGTCATCAATCGACGCGTGAGCCTTGGTGAGCTCCTGCCCGGCTCGGTGCTGGCTGGGTTCGGGTTCGCCGTGGCCGGACTGGTGGGCCGAGTCGTCCTTCCGACGCTGTTCGCAGATTCCGCCAGTCGATACGGCGTCCTCGGCATCGGATTCACCTACATCGGATGGCTGCTCGTGCTGGCGATCATCCTCCTCATCGCGCTGACGGTCGGTCGAGTCGTCCACCTCACCTCCACCGGGCAGGCGTGGCGTCGATCTAAGTCCGCGCCAGGATGAAGCGCACCAGGCGGCGCATCGGCGCCTCGTAGCCGGTGTTCCGCGACAGGACCTGCAGGATGATGGCGCCCATGATGGCGGCGCCGATCTCGTCGGCGGGTGCGGAATCCGGCAKCTGACCCTCTCGGATCCCGATGCGCAGCCGCTCGGCGAGCTGCCGATCCACGCCCAGGCTCGTGGTGAGGCGGTCACCGATCTCCGCGTCCTCGGCGGCCGCGGCGACCAGGGAGCGCAGCAGCGACTCGCCATTGTGCGAGACGAGGATGCCAGTCACGCTCGAGACCCAGGCCTCCACGTCCGCGACGAGGTCGCCGGTGTTCGGGGCGGCGAGGTCGACCGGGAAGAGCCGCCCGTCGGTCAGGCACTCCGCGATGAGTGCGCTCTTCGATCCCCACCACCGGTAGATGGTCTGCTTGCCGACGCCGGCCTGCTTGGCGATGCCTTCGATCGTGAGCTGCTCGTAGCCCACCTCCTGGAACATCTTCGCGGTCGCGGCAAGGATCGATTCGCGCGCAGCTGCGCTGCGAAGCGGTCCCGCTCGATGCTCGTTCACGGCTCCAGGCTAACTCCCAGGGAGTAGACGAGACGGTGCGTATGATCAAACGCGACTTCAAGGAGATCTCCATGGCCGCGCTGCTCTACCGCCTTGGTTCATTCGCTGCACGCCGGGCCTGGCAGGTGATCGTCGCCTGGGTGCTCATCCTGGGCCTGTCGATCGGCGCCTTCCTCGCCTTCGGCGGGTCGCTCAGCAACAGCTTCGACATCCCCGGCACGGCGTCCGGTGCGGTCGTCGACGAGCTCACCAAAGAGCTTCCGGACAGCGCCGGCATGACGGCATCCGTCGTCTATCAGACTGATGACGGCTCGCCTTTCACCGACGAGCAGAAGGCGGCGATCTCGGATGTCGCGTCCGGCGCGGAGGACCTCGACGACGTCGCATCGGTGATCGACCCCTTCGACGCGCAGCAGCAGCAGGCGGACGGCGCTCAGCAGCTCGCCGACGGGCAGACGCAGATCGACGACGGGCGCGCCCAGCTCGACGCCGGCCAGGCGCAGCTCGATGCGGGGAAGGCTCAGCTCGACGCCGCGCAGGCGCAGCTGACCGCGGCGCGGACCCAGGCCGAGGCGGCCGGCGCCCCGCCCGAGCAGCTCGCCGTGCTCGACCAGCAGCAGGCGCAGCTCGACGCGCAGCAGGCGGCGCTGCAGACACAGCAGGACACGCTGGATGCCTCGCGTGCCGAGCTCGACGACAAGGCCGAGCAGGTCGAGCAGGGTTCGACGCTCCTCGAACTGGCCGACGGGATCGGCGTGGTGTCCGAGGACGGATCGACCGCGATCGTCAATGTCACCTTCAACGAGACCCGGCTGGAGCTGCCCGAAGACGCGAAGCAGACCACGATCGATCACTTCGAGTCCCAGCCCATCGATGGCGTCTCGGTCTACTTCGGATCGGAACTCGCCCAGGGCGTTCCCGAGCTGTTCGGCGTCGGCGAGGCGATCGGTCTGATCTTCGCGGGCATCGTGCTGATCGTGACGCTCGGGTCGCTGCTGGCCGCGGCCCTTCCGATCGTCACGGCGCTCGTCGGCATCGCCGTCGGCGTGACCGCCTCGCTGGCGTTCTCGGGCATCGTGAACATGGCGTCGATCACGCCGGTGCTGGGCGTCATGCTCGGGCTCGCCGTCGGCATCGACTATTCGCTGTTCATCGTCTACCGGCACCGTAAGCAGCTGCTGCGCGGAGTGCCGGTGCGCGAGTCGATCGGACTCGCGACCGGAACGTCGGGCACCGCGGTGGTGTTCGCCGGATCGACCGTCATCGTGGCGCTGCTCGCCCTCAATGTCACCGGGATCCCGTTCCTCGGGCTGATGGGCACCGTCGGCGCGGTCTGCATCGGCGTCGCCGTGCTCGTCGCGATCACGCTCGCGCCGGCCCTGCTGGGGCTCCTCGGCATGCGCCTGCTGTCGCGCCGCAAGCGCGCGACCATCGGCGCAGAGATCACGCCCGCGAAGGTGGCGAAGCCGATCACGCCGATGTCGAACCTGCGCGCGATCCTCACCGTGCTCGGCACCATCGTGGCGCTGCTGGTCATCGCCATCCCGTCCATGTCGATGCGGCTCGGACTGCCCGACGGCGGCAGCGAGCCCGCCGGCTCGACCAGCTACCAGGCGTTCCAGATCATCGAGGAGGAGTTCGGCGCCGGCGCGAACGGACCGCTGCTGGTGACCGCGACGTCAGCTGACCCGATCAGCGAAGACGATCTTCTCGCCGCCCAGGTGGAGGTGGCCGAGCAGCTCGCCGGCCTCGACAACGTGGCCGCGGTCGCGCCGATCGCGACCTCCGACGACAACACGCTCCTCGCCTTCCAGGTCGTGCCTGAAGAGGGCCCCAACAGCGAGTCGACGGCGCAGCTCGTGCAGGACATCCGCGCCCTCCCGCCGGTCGGCGGAGATCTCACGCTGGGTGTGGCCGGTCAGGCGGCGAGCAACATCGACATCTCGGACGCGCTGAGCGACGCCCTGCCGATCTACCTCCTGGTGGTCGTCGGCCTGTCGTTCCTCATCATGATCCTGGTGTTCCGCTCACTCCTGGTGCCGGTCATCGCGACCGGCGGCTTCGTGCTCTCGCTGTTCGCGACCTACGGCCTGATCGTCGGCGTCTTCCAGTACGGCTGGGGCGCGTCGCTCATCGGGCTGAGCAGCACCGGACCGATCCTGAGCTTCCTGCCGGTGATCTTGGTCGGCATCCTGTTCGGGCTCGCGATGGACTACCAGTTGTTCCTCGCCTCGGGAATGCGAGAGGCCTACGTGCACGGGTCGTCGGCCAAGATGGCGGTCGCACAGGGCTTCCGGGCCGGTCGCTCCGTGGTCACCGCTGCGGCGCTCATCATGGTGTCGGTCTTCGGCGGGTTCATCTTCTCGCAGTCGACGATGATCCGGTCGATCGGCTTCGGCCTCGCGTTCGGCGTGCTGCTCGACGCGTTCGTGGTGCGGATGCTGCTGATGCCCGCCCTGATGCACCTCCTCGGCCGGTCGGCGTGGTGGCTGCCGCGCTGGCTCGACAAGGTCATGCCGAATGTCGACCTCGAGGGCGCGTCCCTCGAGCGCGACCACCCCGGAATGCAGGTGGGCGGGGTCCCGCACACGACCTAGCCGCCGCTCGGCCGCCGCCGCGTACCCAGCTGCGGGGATAATCGGCGACACGCCGGGGGAGGGATGCCTCGACCCGGCGTGTCGGCCGTCCCGCCCGCAGCTGGGTACCGGTTGTGGCAGGGTCAGGCGCGGACGAGCCGGAGCCGGGCGAGCACGGCGTGCCCCGACCCATCGAGCACGCGGCCGCCCAGCGCGACCCMGCCCGCGGCCACGGCGCCGCCGAAGGCGAGGCCCGCGGCGAGGGTGAACCAGCCGAGCGCGGGGATGGCCGACAGCAGCGCGCCGATCGCCAGTGCGACGACCGGGATCGCCAGCACGAACGTCACGATGGCCACCAGGTACGAGGCGAAGATCGCGGTGGTCGCCGAACCCGCCTGCGCCGAGAACGGGTTGCGCCCGGTGCGCGCCACCGGCACCACGAGCCGCGCCGACGACACGCTCACCACGCCGATGGAGATGAGCAGGATGCCGAGGGTCAGGCCGAGGAGCGCGGGAAGGTCGGACATCCGTCCGATGATCACGGCGACGGTGAGCTGCACGATGACGGACGCCGGACCGGCCACGACCAGCAGCGCGACGGCGCGGCCGAGTCGGTCCTGCCAGCCGCGCACGCCGGCCGCGAGCTCGGCCGCGAACGCCGTTCCGTCGTAGGAGAGCCCCGCGAACGCGGCCAGCGGCAGGATCGAGGCGACGATCGGACCGATGGCCAGGGCGAATGCGTCGAGGTCGAACAGCCGCCACCAGATCAGCAGCAGCGCTGGCATCACCGGCAGCAGGAGGAGCTGCCGGGACTGCCGGGCATCGCGGAACCAGTAGATGAGCGAGCGGGCGGCGACCGCCCCGGTCGGGGTCGCCGGCACCCAGCCGAGCGGCCCGAGGCGGCCGCCGGCGATCGCACGCGGCGGACGCTCGCCGCGTACGCGCAGGCCGGCTCCGAGGGTCAGCCGCCACAGCACGACGATGCCGGCGAGGGTGCCGACCGCGATGAGCGCGGCCACCGCGGCGCCCGCGGGGTCGCCCATCGCGAGACGGCCGGGCACCGACCAGACCGCGCCCAGCGGCGACCAGCCGAGCACGTCCAGCGCCGTGATGAGACCGGAGGTCGATCCGCCGCTCGCCGCCGTCGCACCACCCAGCGTCGCGATGGCCAGCGGCACGGCGAGGGCGAGTGCGCTGAGGGCTGCGATCGCGACGCGTGCGGCCCCGCGGCCGCGCAGCAGGGTGCCGACCACGGTCGTGGCCAGCTGGGATCCCGTGATGCACGTCGCGGCGCCGATGAGGCCGCCGACGACGGCCGCCGCCGCAGCGGCCGGATACCCGCGCCACGCGATCGCGACGCCGACGGAYACGACGAGGGTGGCGATGCCAGGCACCCACGTGATGCCGACCAGGAACATCGCGATCATCAGCGTGCGGGTGCGCAGCGGGAACCGCGCGAGCTTGAGGGGGTCGAGCGTGCGGTCGACCCCGTCGAACAGCAGGGGTACGACCAGCCAGCCGAGCACCAGCGTGGCGCCGCCGACGACCACCACCGCCTGCGTCACGGCGGGGGAGAGCGCCGAGGCGAGGTACATCACTCCGAGCGCGAGCAGGGCCAGTCCCGCGGTGAGCGTTCCGCCCACGATCACGGCGACCAGCTGGAACGTGTTGCGCTGCAGGGTGTTGGCGAGCACCCGGAAGCGGAGACTCAGGAGGAGAGCAACCACGCCGGGCCCTCGCCCTGTCGTCGGCCCCCGACCAGGTCGAGGAAGCGCGTCTCGAGGTCGCCCGACCCGCGCACTTCGTCCATGGAGCCTGCGACCAGCACCCGGCCCCCGGCGATGATCGCGACGTGGTCGCACATCCGCTCCACCAGTTCCATCGAGTGGCTGGATACGACCACGGTGCCCCCGGCTTTGACGAAGCCGTCCAGGATGTCGCGGATGTTCGCCGCCGCCACCGGATCGACCGACTCGAACGGCTCGTCGAGCACGAGCAGGCGCGGTGAGTGGACGAGGGCTGCGGCGAGGGCGATCTTCTTGGTCATGCCGGCGGAGTAGTCCGCGACGAGGCGTCCGGCGTCATCCTCGAGATCCAGCAGCCGCAGCAGATCCTGCACGCGGCCGGCGAGGGTCGTGCGATCGAGTCCGAACAGGAGCCCGGCGAAGGTGATCAGCTGCTCGCCGGTGAGCCGGTCGTACAGATCGACCCCGTCGGCCAGGTTGCCGATCAGCCGCTTGGCCTCGAGGGGGTGCTGCCACACGTCGATGCCGTGGACGAGGGCGGTCCCGGCATCCGGTTTCAACAGCCCCGTCGCCATCGAGAGGGTCGTGGTCTTGCCGGCGCCATTGGGGCCGACGAGGCCATAGAACGAGCCGTGCGGCACCGTGAGACTCAGGTCGTCGACGGCATTCGCTCCGCCGAAGCGCTTGGTGAGGCCGCGGATCTCGAGCGCGTGCGCCACGGCCTCCATCAGTCCTCGTAGCCGATGAGCCAGGTCACGCCGAACCGGTCGATCAGCTGCCCGTCGTGCGCGCCCCACGGCCGCAGCTGCAGCGGATCGGTGACCGTTCCGCCGACGGACAGCTGGGTGAACCACGACTGGAGGGTCGCGGCATCCGCGGTCCCCAGCAGCGAGAACAGGATGCCCTCGAGGCGCAGGGGTGCGGTGTCGCCGTCGGCGTCCGCGCCGAACAGCTCGACGGGTCCGCTCAGGATGCCGTGGGCGATGGCGTCGGCCGGGCCATCGGTGCGCCCGAAATCGGCGAGGGTGTGCAGGATCAGCTCGCCGCCGAAGATCTCGTGATAGAAGGTGAGAGCCTCGCGCGCGCGGCCCTTGAAGTGCAGSTAAGGAACAAGGCCGGTCATGATCCGAGCACCTCCGCGAGGGCGTCGGCGGCCGCGAGCGGATCGGCGCCGACCGGGATGAGCACCGCCGAGGTGACGCCTGCCTCGCCGAGTTCGCCGATCCGCGCACGCACCTGCGGTGCGGTGCCCGCGAGCGCGAGCCGCGCGACCCACTCGTCGGGCAGTCGCTGCGCGAACTCGGCAGGCGACCCGCAGCGTGCGCGCAGCGCGGCGAACTCCTCGGCGATGTCGAGGGGCGTGATGTGCGGCGACCAGTCGGGTTCGCCGATCCACTCCAGCCCTGGCCGGGCGGCGGCGATCGCGTCACCTTCGGATGCGGCCACCGCCGCGATGTTGTAGGCGATGACCCGGTGCGGGCCGGCCGCGTCGATCTGGTCGATGGCCGCGCGCACGTACTCCGGCGTGCACGGCTCGGCCAGCACCGTGCCGTCGGCGACCTGCCCCGACACCTTCAGCGACTTGGGACCGCGCACGCCCAGCACCACGTCGGGTGCGACCGCGGGCACCACGTGAGGGTCGAGCACGATGGGGTCGTCGCCGTCGATCAGGCTCGCGATGGACTCGCCGCGCAGCAGGGCCTTGAGCGAGACGACCTGGTCGCCGAGGAAGCGCAGCGGCCGGTCCGGCCAGACTCCGAGTGCGCGCATCCATCCCGGCATCCCGTGTCCGATGCCGAAGTCGACGCGACCGGGGAAGAGCTGCGCGAGTGTGGCGGCCTCCATCGCCGTGTAGGCGACGTTGCGGACGGCGGCGGGGAGGATGCCGACCCCCACGCGGATCCGCTCGGTGACGGCGAGCGTGGCGGCGGCCTGCGCGATGCCGCCGCGGAATCCGAGGTCTTCGACGACCCAGAGTTCGTCGAAGCCCAGCTCGTCGACGTGACGGGCGAAGTCCAGCACACGCCGGGGGTCCATGTCGCGGGGGAGCATGATTCCGATCTGCGGCGCTGCTGACACTGTCCGGGTCCTTTCGGTGCGGCACCGTGGAGCGGATGCCGAGCGCCATCGTCTCACAGCCGCGTGGCCGACGACCCCGCGCGGGCGGACGCTATGCCACAGCCTGCGCGGCGCTCCGGGTCCGACGGCTGCGGTTCAGCACGCGCTGATACACCCGCTCGTACCCGGCACCCATCACCGGAAGGTCGAAGTGCGCCGCGACCCGCTCGCGGCACGCGTACGGGTCGATCTCGTCGGTGCGCGCGATCGCCGCGGGAAGGTCGTCGACGTCGTCGACGATGATCCCGGTTCGGCCATCGTCGATGACCTCAGGGACTGATCCGCGCCGGGTCGCGACGACGGGCGTGCCGCAGGCCATCGCCTCGACCATGACCATGCCGAACGGCTCGTCCCAGGAGATCGGGAACACCAGACACGACGACTTCGCGTAGAGCTCGCGCTTCAGTGCGGCATCCGCCTCTCCGACGTATTCCGCGTCGGGCCCCAGGAGAGGACGCACCTCGCTGTCGAAATACTCCTGCTCGGCCGGCTCGTTGAGCTTGCCGGCGAGGACGATGCGGCGACCCGCGCGCCGTGCCGCCTGGATCGCGACGTGCGCCCCTTTCTCCGGGGAGAAGCGCCCGACCCAGAGGACGTCGCGGTCCTTCGACTCGCGGAACGGGAAGGTGCTCAGGTCGATCGCGTTGTACACCGTGCCCGCCCAGTTCAGGTGCGGCGCATCGTTGCGCTGAGCCCGCGAGATCGAGACGAGGTCGAGGGTGCGCCCGAGGCGCGTGAAGTAATCGCCGTTCTCGCCCAAGGACGGGCCGTGGATGGTCGCCAGGGTCGGGATGTCGCGGCCGCGCGCGAGCAGCGGGCCGGCGAGGGAGTGGTCGTGCACCAGATCGAGGTCGAGTCCCTCGAGCGCCTCGGCCGCCATGGCGACGTGGATGACCTCGGGCATCGGGGACGACCCGAGCTGATCGGAGGGAGGCTCGGGGTAGGTCGTGATGTGCCGAGTCGCCCGGGTGGCCGCCGGACCCGCGGCGACGAGGGTCACCTCGTGTCCGCGCTCGACGAGCTGGTCGACGAGACTCGCGACGACGGCCTCGGTGCCGCCATAGCCCTCGGGCGGAATCGCGAACCAGGGCGGAGCGATCATGCCGATCCGTAGCGCGACCTCCGCGCGCTGCGTCGGGCGGTCCGCAGGGGCGACGGCGGCAGTGGACATGGGGGCGCCTCCTTGTGGATCGAGGTCGTGGCAGTGACCGGTGCGGTCCGGACGGACCGGGATCGCACTCTCCGGATGGTAGGGGAGGAACCTGGTGAGCACTCGTTTTCACGGGGGGCGTTTACCCGCCGGCCGGTGAAGCGTAGGATCGATGTTTCGCAATCCGAGAGGATCCCGCGTGACACTGAACGTAACCGTGCCAGTTCCCTCGAACGACGACACGGCTGGTGGGCCCGACGGGCACTCCGCCACCGGGCCGCGAGAACCCCGACCGGATGGAGTCGACCGGGTCCTGCTCGTCCAGTCGAGTGTGACCCTCGTCGAAGGCTCGACATTCTGCGTGTCGRGCCACGACGGCGACATCGACCCGCTGCGCCCGGACGGCCTCTTCGTGCAGGACACGCGGGTCGTGTCGCGCTGGCAGCTGCGTCTGGACGGGATGCCGATCGAGCCCCTCGGCGTGGTCGCCGCGGAGCCCTACGAATCGGTGTTCGTCGGCCGAGCGGCGCCTCGCGCCGGTCATGCCGAGGGTACGGTCATCGTCGAACGGCACCGCATGGTCGGACAGGGCATGCGCGAGGACATCCGCCTGCGCAACTACGGCTCCGAACCAGCGGGCGTCGATCTGACGCTGACCGCGGACGCCGACTTCGCCGACCTCTTCCTGGTCAAAGAGCACCGGCTCGCGCACGTGCCGCCGGTGGGTCATCGTCACGTCGGTGGGGACCTCGTCTACTGGCTCGACCGGCCGGGCGCGCAGCGCGGCATCCGGATCTCCGCTCCGGGAGCACTGTCCAGTCCGAACACCCTCACCTTCCGCGTCGTCGTTCCCGCGCGCGACGAGTGGCGCACGACCATCGAGGCGGTGCCCAGCGCTCAGGGGATCGACCTCGAGTTCCTCTACCCCGCCGACCGGCCATTCGCCGAGACCGCACCGGCGCAGCGGATGCGGGACTGGCGCGACGAGGTGCCGGACACCGTCACCTCCAACCGCGTGCTCGCGGAGGCCCTGCGCACCAGCGAGCGCGACCTGGGAGCGTTGCGCATCCAGGACCCCGAGCATCCCGAAGACGACGTCGTGGCCGCCGGCGCGCCGTGGTTCATGGCTCTTTTCGGCCGCGACTCGCTCCTGACCGGCTGGATGATGCTTCCGTTCGCACCGCGGCTCACCCTGGGCACACTGCGAACTCTCGCCCGTCTTCAGGGAACGCGGCTGGACCCGCGGAGCGAGGAGCAGCCAGGGCGGATCCTGCATGAGGTGCGCCTGGGCGCAGATCTCTCGCTCGTCCTGGGCGGGACGAACGTGTACTACGGCTCCATCGACTCGACCCCGCTGTTCGTGATGCTCGTGGGCCGCGCCTTGCGCTGGGGCATCCCGGCCGAGGACTTGGCGGAATTCCGGCCCGCCGTCGAACTGGCCCTCGAATGGATCATCCGGTACGGCGACCGAGACGGCGATGGGTTTGTCGAGTATCTCCGCTCGAGCGATCGGGGACTGCTCAATCAGGGCTGGAAGGACAGCTCCGATGGCGTCACCTTCCACCGCGGGACGACCGCGCGGCCGCCGATCGCCCTCGCGGAGGTGCAGGGTTACAGCTACGCGGCGATGCGCGGGGGAGCCGACCTCCTGAGAGCGTGGGGCGACGAGGTCGCAGCCCGTGCCTGGGACGAGCGGGCGGAAGCGCTGCGCACGCGGTTCGACGAGGCGTTCTGGATGCCGGCGGAGAACACCTATGCGCTCGCGCTCGATGCCGACAAGCGGCAGGTCGACTCCGTCACATCGAACATCGGCCATTGCCTGTGGAGCGGCATCGTGCCGCCGCACCGCGCCGACGCCGTGATCGACCGGCTCGTCGCCCCGGACATGTTCACCGGCTTCGGAATCCGCACCCTCTCGGCGCAGTCGGGTGCCTACAACCCGGTGAGCTACCACAATGGGTCGGTCTGGCCGCACGACACGGTGATCGCCGCGGCCGGCATGGCGGCATACGGACGGCGGGATGCCGCAGCGACCGTCATCGAGGGGCTGCTGGATGCTCTCGAGGCCCACGGGGGCCGGCTTCCCGAGCTTTTCTGCGGATTCAGCCGCGACGAGAAGCCCGTGCCGGTGAGCTATCCCGCCTCGTGCTCACCCCAGGCGTGGGCCGCCGCGACGCCGTTCGAGCTGGTCCGGATCGCCGTAGGGCTCGAGCTCGACCTCCCGCGCGGTGTCGCCCGGGTGGAGCCGACTCCGGCGATCATCGGCTCCGTGCGCATCGAACGCCTGCCGGCGGGGCCCGCGCGCCTCGACATCACCGCAGACTCCGACCATGCCGAGCTCACCGGGTTGCCCGGAGCGCCGGCCACCCCGAAGGAGTGACCGGCGCTGCCGATCAGCGATTGACGATCAGGCGAAGACGGGCTGCGCCACGTCTACGCGCGCGAGGAAGCTGCGCTCGCCGCCGACGTGCACGGTCGGGCCGTTGACCTCGACGCGCGCGGACGCGCGCAGGTCGTCGGACGCCGCCCCGAACGCCACCTCGATCGCGCCGGGCTCGAAGATGAACCCGTCGTCCTCGAGGCCGATGTAGGCCAGCTGGCTCAGGTCGAATTCGACCGTGACCCGCTTCGACTCGCCCGCGGCGAGTGCGACGCGCGCGAAGCCGACGAGCTGCTGAGCCGGGCGCGTCACGCCACGGGCGCGATCGGCGACATAGGCCTGCACGACCTCTTCGCCGTCCACTTCGCCGGTGTTGGTGACCGAGATCGTCGCCGTAACGGTGCCGGATGTCGTGACCGCGGCATCCGCCAGCTCGATCGTGCCGTACTCGAAGGTCGTGTACGACAGGCCGTGCCCGAACGCGTACAGGGGCGTGGCGGGGTGGTCCTGGTAGCCCTTGTGCATGTCGGTCTCGCTGCGGCGGTAGCCCGAGCCGAGGTGCTGACCGCTGTGGATCGGCACCTGCCCCGACGTGCGCGGGATCGTGAAGGGCAGCTTTCCGCCGGGGTTGGCTGCGCCGGTGAGGACGGATGCCACGGCCCGGCCCTGCTCGCCACCGCCGAAGTAGGCGGTCACGATCGCGGAGACCGAATCCTCGATCGAGCTCAGCGCGTAGGGGCGTCCCATCTGCACGACCGCGATGACGGGCTTGCCGAGTCGAGCGGCCTCCTGTGCCAGGCGCACCTGGATCGCGGGCAGGTCGATGTCTGCCGAGTCCACGCCTTCTCCTTCGGTGCCGCCGACAGCGCCGGCCAGCCACGAGGACCGTCCGCCGAGCGCGAGGATGACGACGTCGGCGTCCGCGGCGGCGCGCAGGGCCTCCGCAGAGTCCCACTCCTCCTCGCGGAGCGGGGTGACGACGGAGGCGATCTCGGCCGCGGGGAGCGCGTCGCGGAGCGCGTCGGTGAGCGACTGGGCGCCATAGGCGCCGCGCACGACCTGCTCCAGGTCGATCGACATGAACGCCGCCATGGCCTCGGCCGCCTCGGCGGCGACCTCTTCGGGCAGGTCGGTCGGGGTGTCGTCGAGGCCCGCCATGTTGCCCATGCCGCCGGACATCATGACCTTCATCAGCTCGATGCCGGCCGGCTGCGTGTACGCGGCGAAGGCCGTGTAGGCCGACTCGGCGTGCGGGCCGAGCACCGCGATCTTGCGTGTCGACGCCGCGAGCGGCAGCACGTGGTCGTCGTTCTTGAGCAGGGTGACCGACTGGTTCGCGAGGCTGACGGCGAGCTCGCCCCCGCGTCCGGCCACCTCGTTGATCTCGATCGGATCTTCGCTCGCGTACGGGTGCTCGAACAGGCCGAGCGCGAATTTGTCGCGCAGCACGCGATGCACGGCCTCGTCGACCGCGGACTCGGGGATGCGACCGTCGCGGACGGCACCGGCCAAGACCGGCCCGTAGGCGTACGGGTTGGGCAGCTCGACGTCCAGGCCCGCGGCCAGGGCGAGCGCCGCGGCCTCGACCTTGTCTTCGGCGACCTCGTTGCGCTCCACGAGCATCTGGGTGGTCATGTAGTCGGAGACGACGGTGCCGGTGAAGCCCAGCTCGTCGCGCAGCAGTCCGCGCAGGATCGCGGGGGAGGCTGCGACTGGGACGCCGTCGATGGTCGAGTACGAGTTCATGACCGAGGCGAGGTTCGCCAGGCGGATCGCCGCCTCGAACGGGCGGGCGTACACCTCGCGGAGTTCGCGGCGGGTGACCGCGGTGGCGGCCATGTTCTGGCCCGCCTCGGTCACGGCGTAGCCGAGGAAGTGCTTGGCCGTCGCGATCACGCCGGTGCCGAGGTCGTCGCCCTGCAGGCCGCGGATGAAGGCGACGCCGAAGGCCGAGGCGAGGTAGGGGTCTTCACCGTAGGTCTCGTGCACCCGGCCCCAGCGGGCATCGCGCGCGACGTCGAGCACCGGCGAGAGCGCCTGCGTCAGACCGACGGTGCGCATCTGCTCACGGATGAGCTCGGCCATCTCCTCGACGGCGTCGGGGTTCCAGGTCGCTGCCAGCGCGATCGCGGTGGGGAACGACGTGAAGCCGGGGGCGACGACGCCGTTCAGGGCCTCGTTGTGGAAGATGGCCGGGATGCCCGCGCGGGTGTTCTCGACGAGATATCGCTGCAGCGCGTTGACCGACGCGGCGACCTGCGGCGCGCTCTGCGAGCCGAACATGCCGATGCCGGAGACCTGGCCGATGCCGCCGCCGAGCGCCTGCTCGACGGCCGCGGGCACGAGGCCCTGCGGGCCGACCAGGCCGAACGGCATGATGCCGACGAGCTGCTGGGCCTTCTCTTCGACCGTCAGCTGCGCGGCGAGCAGTGTCGCGCGCTCGTCGGGGGTGCCGGTGGCGGGGATGTCGATGCGATCCATGATGAATCTGTCCTTCGGTGTGATCGATTGGTGTGGCTCGGTGTCGAACGGGGTGTCCTCGCTGCTCGCGCAGACACCCCGTTCGATTTAGGCAGCGGCCTTCTTCGAGCGGACTACTTGGCGCTCTTGATCGGCAGGATGCACGCGGCGGCGGCGACGACGAAGACGAGCGCGACGATGAAGATCGTCTGGTAGCTGTTTCCGCCCTGCGCCGAGGTCGCGACGATGATCGCCGAGACAGCCGGTGCGACGATCTGCCCGCCCGTGTTGGCGAGATTCAGGATGCCGAGATCCTTGGCCTGCGTCGCCTTGTTGGGCAGCAGCTGCACGACGAGCGCGACATCGACCGCCCAGTAGGCGCCCATGCCGAGGCCTGCGATCGTCCAGAAGATGATCATCGACACCGCCGTGGGGGCGAGCATGGGGAACACGAGGCCGATCCCGACGAGGATCGTCGCGAGGATGACCATGGGCTTGCGCTTGCCGAGGCGGTCCGAGATCGGCCCGACGACCAGGCCGGTCACGACACCCGTCGCGAGGCCGATCAGGCCCGAAAGCTGGATGAGTGCACCAGCGCCCGATGCCTCGAGACCGAGGTACGACACGAGGATGTTGAGCTGGAACAGCGACACCATGAAGTAGCCGAGCACGAGGAGGAAGCGGCCGGCGAACGCCCAGTAGTAGTCGCGTACACCCTTCGTGGGGAACGAGAACGCCTCGAAGAAGACGCGCGCGGTGAGCTTCGGCTTGGGGATGTCGAGGTTCGAGGTGTCGGGTGCCAGCAGGACGAACGCCGTAGCGAAGACCACCGGGAAGATCGCGAAGATCACGAAGCCCGCGTCGGGGTTCGTGACGAAGCTGCCGCCGATGATCGCTCCGACGGACTGGGCGAGGGCAGTGCTGGCGCCGAGGACGCCCGAGATGAGGCCCTGGCGCTTCGGTGCCACGCGGTCGGCGATGACGGCGGTCATCGGCGCGAGGTACATGTTGAGGAACATCTGCATGATGCACCAGACGAGCAGGAACATCGCGAAGGTGCTGGTGGCCGACAGGCCGAGCACGGCGAGGCTCATGCCGACACCACCGGCGATGATCCAGCCGGTGCGTCCGCCGATCCGGGTGCGGCTGCGGTCGGAGAGCGCGCCGAAGATGACGTTCGACAGCAGCGCGACGATCGATCCGACGATCGAGACGATGCCGAGGTTGACGGGCTGAGCCAGGGCATCCAGCTCCGACAGCTTCGCGGGCAGGAGCACCACGATGCTGCCGATGAACGGCACAGCCCATGCGAGCGCGGCGATCGCGAACGCCGCGATGAGGCGTCCGTTGCCGACCTTCCCGCGCAGAGGGGCGTCACTGGGGGGTGCATCCAGCGGGTGGGCTGATTCGGTGGTCACGGGGGCAGACATCTGCGTCCTTTCGATAGCAACTTTGCCATTACGCGCGTAAGTGACGCGGGTAAGTTGTAACCTACGCTTGTGGTCGGCGCGATGCAAATCCGCGAAAGGCCTCGGATTCGCGGGCGGAATGGAAGGGTGATCGTGACGGACGGGCCAAGCAAAGTGCGCGTGACGAGCGCGGACGTTGCGCGACGTGCGAAAGTGTCACGGGCAACGGTGAGCTATGTGCTCAACCACAAGCCCGGACACGGCATCCCGCTTGCGACCCAGGAGGCTGTGCAGCGCGCTGCGGAGGAGCTCGAGTACCGGCCGAATCTCGCGGCACGTCAGCTCGCCGGCGGGGCAGGGGGCATCCTCCTGCTCATCCCGGCTATCCGCTCCTCCGATCAGGTCACGGCGCTCGCTTCGCACCTCACGCAGGAGCTCGGTGCCCGCGATCTTCTGATGTCGGTGGCCTTCGACGTCGAGCACGCCCCTCCGCTCGCCGATATCGCGCGTGCGACGGGAGCGAGCACGATAGCCGTCATGCGTGCGCTGACACCCGAGGAGCGGTCGGGGCTCGATGCCATGGGCGTGACGGTCGTCACGGGCGGCGGAGGCTTCGCTCAGGTCAACGAAGCCACGGGCGAGAAGCAGATCGAGCACCTCTGGGAGCTGGGGCATCGCCGCATCGCCTTCGCGAGCACGCACGAGCCCGGACTCGACTCGTTCRTCGCGACACGGCGGACGGGAGTCGCCGAGGCGGCCGCCCGGCGCGGTGCCACGATCGCCGTCGATGGTTTCGCCGTGGACGGATCGGATGCCGAATCGATCGTCCGCCGCTGGCACGGGGCGGGGATCACCGCCGTGGCCGCGTACAACGACGAGGTCGCGATGCGCGTGCTGCACGGCATCCGCCGCGCCGGGCTGCGCTGCCCCGACGACCTCGCCGTCATCGGCGTCGACGACATCCCGACTGCCCAGGTCAGCGATCCCCCCCTCTCGTCGGTGAAGCTGTCGCCCGAGCACTTCGCGCGCGTGATGGTGCGGGATCTGCTCGCCGCGCTGCCGCGAGGGCGGTCAGCGACGACCCCGCTGCCCGAAGACGCGGAGCCGGGCGACGCGCTGCGCCTCATCGCCCGCGCATCGACGGTGGGGCTCTGAGCGCGGGATCGAGCGCCTAAGCGCTTCTGCGCGGAGGGGCATTTGGGACGTTGTCAACCCCGTGGGCAAGGTTCCCGCACCGCTTTAGCGTGGATTTCCGTCGGATCGCCGTCGCGATCCGTCTACCGGAGGTTTGCCCAGGGGTCGGGATCGATTCAGCGTTCCGACCGTTCCTGTTCAGCCGTGCCACGCATCGTGGATCTGGCCTGAACATCGTGAAACGGAGGCGACGTGGAACGAGCAGCTGCACCCGCCGTCGCCTGGGTGGAATCCCCTCTGCAGCTGCTCGGCGCGGCCGAGTGGGCCGCCGCCCACGATCGCACGGTGCCCATCGCCGGTCGTCTCACGGCGCAGATGTCCGAGACCGCGGACGAGCTCATTGCGCGTGGTGCGTCCTTCGGCGCGACTGAGCCATATCTCGGCATCCCCTGGAAGCTCCTATCCACGCACCACCACTGGCTGGTGGGCGATGGGTTCTCCGGTCAGTTCCGGCTCGCCGCGACGGTCCTCCGCCCGCGCCGCATCACCTTCCTCGACGACGGGGCCAACGCCACGGCGTTCGCCGGGGCGCTGCTCGGCATCGAGCCGTACGCCCGTCCCGGCGTCGCGGAGCGCGGACTGACCACGCGCGTGGCACCGTTCGCCCGCGACCAGATCCTCGGTCGTGCGCTCGCCGGCCAGGTGTCCTTCTTCACGGCCTTCGACTTCGGCGCGGAGCGCTCCAGCGGCCTCGCCGACCTCGGCGTCCGCGTCGAGCGCCACCGCTTCGAGTGGACGCGGCGCACCGCGCGCCCCTTCGACGCACCCAGCGGCCGGGTCATGCTCGGCAGTGCCCGCTCGGTGGACGGACGGATGCCGCTGCGCGAGTATCTCGCCTGGGTCGAGGTCGAGGCATCCGTCGCCCCGCTCACCTACCTCCCGCACCGTCGCGAACCCGCGGCGCTGCTCGACGCCGTGCGGAAGATTCCGGGCGTGACGGTGCGGCAGCTGAAGCTTCCGGTCGAACTCGTGCTCGCCGGGGCGACCCAGCCGATCGAGATCATCACGCTGCCTTCCAGCACCACCACGACGCTGCCGCTCGTGCTTCAAGGCATCGGGGCGAAGGTCCGGGTGGCTCGATGAGTCTCGTCGTCGCGATCATTCCGGCCCGCGGGGGCTCGAAGGGCGTGCCGCGCAAGAACCTCCGTCGCGTCGGCGGCGTGCCGCTCGTGGCGCGGGCCATCGTTGCGGCGCAGGCAGCCGAGAGCATCGATCTCGTCGTGGTCTCCACCGACGACGACGAGATCGCCGCGACGGCGAACGAGTGGGGGGCCTCGGTCATCGCCCGCCCTGCCGCCCTCGCCGGCGATACGGCATCGAGCGAATCCGCGCTGCTCCACGCGCTCGAGACGCTGCACGACCAGTCGATCGATGTCGGCGTGGTCGTGTTCATTCAGGCGACATCGCCCTTCGTCTCGTCGGCGGACCTGGACCGGGGGGTCGCCATCGTGCGCGACGGCACCTTCGACAGTGCGTTCTCCGCGGTGGAGACGTACGGGTTCCTGTGGAGCCGGGACGCATCCGGTGCCGCACAGGGCATCAACCACGATCCGGGCACCCGCCCACGTCGTCAGGACCGCGAGCCGCACTTCCTTGAAACCGGTGCTTTCTACGTGATGGATGCCGCGGGCTTCCGCACCGCGAAGCACCGGTTCTTCGGACAGACGGGATACGTCGAGGTCGCCGAGAACGGCGCGATCGAGATCGACTCCGAGGAGCAGCTGCAGGTCGCACAGGCGATCGCGCCGCTGTGGCGTGACGATGCAGGCGCGATCGATGTCGACGCCGTCGTCACCGACTTCGACGGCGTGCACACCGACGACACTGCGGTGATCGACGCCGAGGGCCATGAGACCGTCCGGGTCAGTCGCACCGACGGGATGGGCGTCGCGCGGCTCCGGCGCGCCGGCATCCCGGTGCTCATCCTCTCCACCGAGACCCACCCGGTCGTCACGGCGCGTGCGAACAAGCTGCGGGTGGAGGTGCGGCAGGGCGTCGAGGACAAGCTCACCGCGCTGCGCTCGTGGGCGTCGACCCAGGGCATCCCGCTCGCGCGCGTCGCCTACCTCGGCAATGACGTCAACGACCTGGCGTGCCTCGACGCGGTCGGCTGGCCGGTGGCGGTGCCCGATGCGCACCCACTCGTGCTCGCCGCTGCGCGCGTCGTCGTGCCGCGTCCCGGCGGCAAGGGCGCCGTGCGCGACCTCGCGGAGCTCGTGCTCCGTGCGCGCGAGAAGCCGCCGCAGACCATCGACCCGCACGCCGTTCCCGACCAGACCGAAGGAAGCCAGAAATGACCGTGACGATCGGATCCCGAGTGGTAGGCGGCGGACGCCCCACCTATGTCATCGCCGAGATCGGCCTCAACCACAACGGCGACGTCGAGATCGCCAAGCAGCTCATCGACGTCGCCGCGGATGCCGGGGCCGACGCGGTCAAGTTCCAGAAGCGCACACCGGAGATCTCCACTCCGGAGCACATGCGCGGGATGCCGCGCGAGACGCCGTGGGGAACGATGACCTACCTCGAATACCGCCACCGGGTCGAGTTCGGCCGCGACGAGTACATTGCGATCGCCGATCACGCGCTGCTGCGCGGGGTCGACTGGTTCGCCTCCCCGTGGGATGTTCCGAGCGTCGAGTTCCTCGAAGACCTGCAGGTCGCCGCGCACAAGGTCGCTTCCGCGTGCCTCACCGATCGCGCGCTGCTCGAGGCTCTGCGCGACACCGGCAAGCCCGTCATCCTCTCCACCGGCATGTCCACCCCGGCAGAGATCGATGCCGCKATCGACACCCTCGGCACGGATCGGCTCGTGCTCATGCACGCCACGTCCACGTACCCGATGGAGCCCGAAGAGGCGAACCTGCGAGTCATCCCGGTCCTTCGCGACCGCTACCCGGGCGTGCCCGTGGGCTACTCGGGCCATGAGCGCGGCATCCAGATCTCCCTCGCCGCCGTCGCGCTCGGCGCGGTCGCGGTCGAGCGGCACATCACGCTCGACCGCACGATGTGGGGTTCGGACCACGCGGCGTCGCTCGAGCCGACCGGGCTGCGGCATCTGGTCCGCGACATCCGCATCGTCGAGACGGCGCTCGGCGATGGCGTGAAGCGCGTGTTCCCCGGCGAGCTCGCGCCGATGGCGAAGCTGCGCCGCGTCACGGTGTGACAGCGTGACGCCTGGAGGTCTGCGCGTGGTCGGCCTGGCCGACACCGACTCGTACGTCAAGTGGGCGGCGGCCCTGCTGGGCCGCCTTCCGGACGGCTCCACTGCCGACCTGCTGATCGTGGAGACCGCACTCGCGGTCAGTCCGGCTCAGCAGGAGACCGCGCTCGCCCGCAGCGGTCTAAGCCGGGACTCCGTGCGTCGCGTCGACTTCGACCGCCTGGCGAAGCAGCTGGCGGCGCTGCGGCCGGATGTCGTGCTGGTCGCGGCGCGCGGACCGGTGGCGCGGGTGCTCATCCGCCTCGTCGCGGAGCTGACCCCGCGCCCCGTCATCGTGTCGGGGCTGCCGGGGATCTCGATCCCCGCGACGACCGCGGCGCTCATCCACCGGACGCAGAGCGACTTGTTCGTCCTCCACTCCACCCGGGAGGTCAGAGAATTCGCGGAGCTCGCCGCATACCGGGGCCTCGCGCAGAACTTCGCGCTCGCGCAGCTGCCGTTCGCCGCGCACGCCGCAGCGGCGGGACCGGCGGCGGGGGCCACCGACCTGGTCTTCGCCTCGCAGGCGCTCGTGCCGCAGGAACGGCCCGAGCGGATGCGGGTGGCGAAGCTGCTCGTGGCGGCGGCCGAGGCCGACCCGAGTCGTCGCGTCGTGGTGAAGGAGCGCGCCGTCAAGGGCGAGCATCAGACCCACCGGCAGCGCATCGGCATCCCTGATCTGCTCGCCAGGCTGGCGCCCCTGCCGCCCAACCTCGTGGTCTCCACCGTCGCAATGAGCCGAGCGCTGGACACGGCGGAGGGGCTCGTGACCGTCAGTTCCACGGCCGCCATCGAGGCGATCGCCCGCGGCATACCGGTCATCGCCCTGGACAGCTTCGGGGTGACCGACAAACTGATCAACACGGTGTTCCTCGGCAGCGGGCTGCTCGCCTCCGAGAGCGCGGTCATCGCCCGGGACTTCCGGCACCCCGCGGCTGCGTGGCGCGCCGACAACTACTTCCACGACGCGGCTGCCGATGACTGGGTGATTCGCATCGAGGAGCTCGTCGCCCGTCGAAGGGCGGGGGAGCTGCCCCCGAAGCCGCCGCGGGATCGCCGCGGGGGAGCGGCGCGCGACACGTGGGAGCGCAAGGTCGCCCTGGGCCGCAAGGACCGCTCGGCGGCCGGCCTCGCGGTGGTCGCGGTCGGGATCCCTGTGCGCTTCGCCGTGCGATGGGCGCACCGACTGGCGAAGATCGCGAAGCCGAAGGTGCAGCCCGCGGGATAGCGCTAGGCGATCATGCCCGGCACGAGCAGGATGCCGTAGCAGGGCCCGATCACGACGATCCACATCGCGGCGGCGACGATCAGCACGCCGGTGGCGAAGCGCCGCCACTTGCGCGAGAAGAGCAGCGCCGCGAAGCCCACCGTGATCAGGATGAACGGCCACAGCATCAGCACCGGGTACGGGATCACGAAGAGCGTCAGCAGGAACAGCACCACTCCGACGAGCTGCAGGACGAAGCCGATGCCGATGCCCGCTCCGACACTCGGGCGCTTCTCCGGGGGCGCGTCGATGGGCGGCACGGCACCGTAGCCCGCATAGCCCTGGGTGGGTGGGGCCTGGCCGGGCGGCGTCGGTGGCGCCCAGGCCTCGTACGGCGGCGCGGGTGGCGGTGGTGCCGCCTCCCCAGAGGGCTCCGCGKCCGGGGTCGCGGCATCCGTCTCGCCGTCTGGTGGCGTCGGATCCTCCGGCTCGTTCTCAGGCGTCTTATCCACGTGCGGGGATCCTTTCGTTTCGGAGCAGCGTTCCCCGGCGCGCTTTGAACGCGATGCGGCCGAGCAGCAGCGGGATGGTTACGAGCAGGAAGAGCTGTGGTCTGGTGAGGCCCATCCAGGCGATGTCGTTGCCGCGGACGAACTCCACGAAGAAGCGGAACAGCCCATACGCGGCGATGTAGAGGGTGAGGATCTCGCCGGCCGCGACGTCCCGGTGCCGCAGCCAGAACCAGATCACCGCGAAGGCGGCGGCGTGGAACGCGATCTCATAGAGGAACGACGGATACAGCGGCACCCCCGCCGGGGAACCCACCCGCGCCGCGGTCTCGGCGTCGAGGACGATGCCCCAGCCGGCGCCCGTGGGGCTTCCGGGGTGCTCGGTGAAGAAGCATCCGAATCGTCCGATCGCCATCGCGAGCGCGACCGCCGGCGCGAACAGGTCGCCGGTGCGCAGGGGATACCGCACGATCCGCTTCGCGACGTGCACGCCGAGCCACGCCCCGACGAGGGCGCTGAGCATCGAGGCGTTGCCGAAGGCGAGCTGCTCGCCGAGGCTGAGGTTCTTCGTCGGATCGAGATGCTGCGCCCACGTGCCGAGGCGCGACGCCACCGCCGCGCCGGCCAGCGCACCCAGCACGAGGTACGGGATGCGCGGATCGGTCACCCCTCGGCGGCGCTTCTCGATCAGGAACACCACACCCGCCGCCATCATCCCGAGGGCGACGAACGCGGAGTGGGTGTCGATGGGCGGTCCCCACCCGAACAGCTCCTGCAGCGTGGGGAACATCGGCTCAGACCAGCCAGTCGATCCAGAACGCGACCCAGAAGGGAGTCGCGACGGCCGCAGACACCGCGACGACCGAGAGGTACAGCAGCACCAGCCGGGTGTCGCCGAGCTTGCAGCGCGAGCGCAGCAGGCCGTTGCGGAGCGCTCGCGCGTACCCGGCGATCGCGAGGAGTGAGAAGCCGAGCACCGCGATCGGGCCGAGCAGGAACGCGATCAGCGCGACCGTCGTGTAGATGCAGAGCCGAAGTGGATCGAACGGCGGCGCGGGGTCGCCGACCGACTCGTCGTACCGGTTGAGGTCGCTGAAGTCGGCGGCGGTCATGACACGGTCACCGGGAGCTGGCGGCGGGTGCCGCCGGTCGCGGTCGACAGTCGCGTGCGCGACAGCGGCGCCCACGCCTGCACGGCGCAGAACGGGGCGCACTGGTGCGCATCGGTCGTCTCGTTCACGGTCGCGACGTGCACGCAGCACTGGGTGAGCCGCTCTTCGATCATCGTGTTGATGTCCATGAACGGCTTGACCGTGATCCGCATCACGCGTTCGCCGAGCATGGCGCGCAGGCGCTTGTGCTGGCCCGGCAACGTCGAAGTGGCGAGCGCCGTGAGCGTGCCGATGCCGAGGTCGCAGTTCTGGCAGATGTCGCGCCAGATCGTCGACATCGACGGATGCGTCAGCGACGACTGCTCGCTGAGCAGATCCAGCAGCGAGCCCTTCACGACGTCGCGCATGGCCTGCGAGATCTTGTGGTCGGCGATGCGGTTCGCGAGCATGTCGGGTTCGAGGTCGAGGAACTCCTTGAGCTGGTCGTGGCCGATGAGGCTCGTCAGCGATCGCCACACCCCGGAGTCGTCGCGCAGGAGGTAGCCGACCGAGCAGCAGTGCGGATGGCTGCAGGGCAGCGCCGTCAGGTCGCGCCAGGTGACCTCGCCGTCGGTCTGTCCTTCCAGCCGGGCGAGCACGCCGGTGTGGGTGAGCCGATTGTTCGGGTCGATGCCGGCCGATCGCCCTGAGCCGAACACGGGCTGGACGGTCACGCCGCCGACATAGGGGGTGGCCATGGCGCGGCGGATGACCGCGCCGATCTCGCCGTCGTTGACGCCGAGCGTCGCGGTCATCGTGAGGGTCATGAAGACGCCGGCGGCCGAGAGCCGCTCGATCGCGCGCTGCTTGAAGCGGCGGATGTCGGCCCCGCGATGGAAAGCGGATGCCTCGGCGCTCTCGCCGTCGTACTGCAGGTAGATCTCGACCCGCTCGCGGTGCTTGCGCAGCGTCTCGACGAAGGCGTCGTCCTGGGCGATGCGCAGCCCGTTCGAGTTGATCAGAATGCGCACGATCGGGCGCGCGACGAGGTGCTCAAGCAGCTGCTCGAGCCACGGATAGAGGGTCGGCTCGCCGCCGGAGAGCATCAGCACGTCGATGCGGTTGTTCTCCTTGGCCAGGCGCGCGTCCACTGACGCGAGCACCGCGGCGAGCGGCGCGACCGCGCTCGCCGCAGGCCCCGACTCCGCGAAGCAGGTCGGGCAGCGCAGGTTGCAGTGGTCGGTGAGGTCCTCGAGCAGGATGCAGGTGTGCTGGGTCTGCATCTGCGGCAGCCCGTCCTCGTACGCGGAGGGCACCGGCTTGAAGTTGCCGACGATGTCCGGGCCGTGCACCTTCGTCGGCGCGGTCCACTCCTCGAGGTAACGGAGGATCTCGGCCGACTCGTCGTACATCGTGCGCACCATGCCGTGGTCGGGGCA
>NZ_JBFUFC010000003.1:0-49728 GCF_056403635.1 Microbacterium sp. P2_F9
CCTTTACTCAGTCGGTCATCGTCGACTACCGGAACAACGTCTGGAAATTCAACCCGACGACCCCGTACCTGGCCGGCGGCGGCCCGCCTGCCACCTTCGAAAACGACCGCGCCGCGGCCCCCGCCGAGATCGGCGGCGACCTGCGGGTCGCCTCGTTCAACGTGCTCAACTACTTCACGACGCTCGGCGCCGCCACGACCACCTGCGTGCCGTTCACGGACCGCACCGGCGACGGCGTGACGGTCGAGAAAGGCTGCGACCAGCGCGGGGCGTGGGATCCGGCGGACCTGCAGCGCCAGCAGGACAAGATCGTCGCCGCGATCAATGCACTCGACGCCGACGTGGTCGGACTGCTCGAGATCGAGAACTCGGCTCGGGTCGACGGGACCCCGGACGAGGCACTCGGCGCCCTCGTCGACGCACTCAACGCGGCAGCCGGTGCCGGTACCTGGGCATTCGTCCCGTCGTCCGCAGAGCTGCCCGCGGTTGCGCTGCAGGACACGATCACGAACGCCCTGATCTACCGGACCGCCACCGTGGAGCGGACCGGCGACGCGCGGGCGCTCGGCACAGCCAGCGCAGCGGGCCAGGCGTTCGAGAATGCCCGCGAACCCATCGGCCAGGTCTTCACGCCGGCCGGCGGTCGCGAGCCGATCCTCGTCGTCGTCAACCACTTCAAGTCGAAAGGCTCGGCGGGCCCATGGCCGGGCGACGTCGATGCGGGCGACGGGCAGGGCGCCTCGAACGAGTCCCGGGTCCGGCAGGCGACCGCACTGCGCGACTGGGTGCCCACGATCCAGGGTGACGTCGAATCGGTCGCGCTCGTCGGCGACTTCAACTCCTACACGCAGGAGGACCCGCTGCGGCTGCTCTACGCCGCGGGGTACACCGACGCTGCATCGCACCTCGCGCCGGGGCAGTATTCGTACTCGTTCAGCGGGCTGTCGGGGTCGCTCGACCACGTGCTGCTGAACGGCCCGGCGCTGGAGCGCACGACCGGCGCGGACATCTGGGAGATCAATGCCGAAGAGTCCCTCGCCCTCGAGTACAGCCGGTACAACTACCACGGCACGCTCTTCTACGCTGCGGACGCGTACCGGTCCTCCGACCACGACCCGGTCGTCGTCGGCCTCGAGGCCGGGCTGGCGACATCCACCACCACCCTGACCGCCTCACCGAGCAGCCAGGTGTTCGGCTCGTCTTCACGCGTGACGCTCACGGCGACCGTGGCCGCCGGCTTGGCCGCCTCGGGCTCGGTCGAGTTCGTCGCCGGTGACACCGTGCTCGGCACTGCCACACTGCAGGACGGAACGGCCACATTCCTCCTGCCGTCCACGACGCCCGCCGGCGCCTATGCGATCGTCGCCCGGTACGCGGGCGATGGAGCGGTGTCGAGCTCGCTGTCATCGCCGGTGAACGTCACAGTCAAGAAGGTCACGACCACGACAAGCCTGGCCGTGACACGAAACGCCCGCGGCCCGCTGTCGCTGGCGACCGTCACGGTCATGACGGACAACGGAGGTCTGCCCTCAGGGAAGATCGAGATTCGCGAGGGAACCACGGTAGTCCAGACGTTCGATGTGGTGACCGGCCTCGTCTCGGCGACCCTGCCGAAGGGCAAGCACACGTATACGGCGACGTTCGTCCCGAACGACCCCGCGAACGTATCGCCGAGCACGAGCGCCGCGGTCAGCACCCGCTGACAGGCCAAAGCAGTGTGCGGGCCCGGAAACGATCCCGGACGCGCACACTCGGGGTCAGCGCCCTGTGTCAGTGACGACGGATCGTCGCTTCACGGGTTTCCGCCGAACCCACAGACGATCGCGGGGACGCATCCAGAGTTTCCGGTGACCGTGACGGATGCAATGCCGTTCGGTGCCGCGTCTCCCCATGCCGGTCGAGGAAGAACTTGACCCAGGTGAAGTTGTTGTCCTCGTCCGACTCGCACCCACGTCTCCGATGGCTGCATGCTTCCACTGCACCGATAGCCGCACAAGGGCCGCCCCGAGGCAACCATAGGCTAACCCTATGGTTGGCATCGTGCATATCCGGGTTGTCCTCTACCTCGGGCGATACCTAGGCTCTCGGACATTGGCAACCCGAATGCTGTAGGAGACCACCGCATGACCACCACTGAGAGTGGCGCCCCGACAGCATGAAAGCCATCGTCTTCCGGGATGCCGGTGAGCCCGTCTCCCTCGAGGAGGTCCAGCTGAACCCCCCGCGGCGAGGTGAGGTCGAGGTCGCCATCGCGGCGGCCGGCGTCTGCCACAGCGACCTGCATGTCCGGCGCGGCGAGTGGGAGCTGCCGGTCCCGCTGGTGATGGGACACGAGGGCAGTGGAATCGTGACAGCTCTCGGTGAGGGGGTCTCTCATCTGCAGGTCGGCGATCATGTCGTCCTCTCCTGGGTAGCCCCCTGCGGCGAGTGCCGCAACTGCCTGCTCGGGCGTGAGGTGCGGTGCGAGGTGGCGGCGGGGATCGTCGCGCTCGGCGGCACCCTCAACGACGGTACGACCCGGCTCAGCATCGGTGACGAGCGCCTGCACCACTATCTCGGCACATCGGCCTTCGCCGAGCGGGCCGTGGTGCCGGCATCCGGAGCTATCAAGGTGCGCGATGACGCACCGCTAGAAGCGATCTCGATCATCGGCTGCGCCATCGCCACCGGTGTCGGTGCAGTGCGTAATACGGCCCAGGTGCCTGCCGGCGCCACGGTGGCGGTCGTCGGCTGCGGGGGCGTCGGGCTCTCGATCGTTCAGGGGGCCCGGCTCGCGGGGGCGGAGCGGATCATCGCCGTCGACGTGCGTGACGACAAGACGGAGCTCGCGGTTCGCCTCGGCGCGACCGACGTGATCGTCATCGAGCCTGGACAGGATGTCGCCGACCGTGTGCGTGAGCTCCTCCCGGAGGGGGTGGACTACGCGTTCGACGCGATCGGCAAGGCGCCGGTCACAGACCAGTGCATTCGGATGCTCGCAATCGGTGGAAGCGCCGTTGTCGTCGGCATTCCCGCCGCCGGAACCAAGGTCTCGTTCGAGCCCCAGACGCTCGTCGACCTGGATCAGCGGATCATCGGCTCCAACTACGGTGGCATCCGCCCCTCGCGGGACATTCCCTGGCTGGTCGACGAGTACATGGCCGGGCGGCTCTTCGTGGATGAGCTGATCAGCGCACGTCGGCCGCTCGCAGACGCCGAAGACAGCCTGGACCGGCTGGCATCCGGAGACGCGCTGCGCCAGCTCCTCATCCCCTCGATGCCGTCTTCCTGACTCGGCTCGCGGCTCGCCGCGTCGGTGGCATGGGGCAGGGTAGAGCGATGACCTCGACTACGCCCGTGCGGGCCCAGGCACTCGACATCCTGCGCACGCTCGTCGGCCGTGACGACGCGGACTTCCACGACGGCCAGTTCGAGGCGATCGAGGCGCTGGTCGACGGCCGCCGCCGGGCCCTCGTGGTGCAGCGCACCGGGTGGGGCAAGTCGGCGGTGTACTTCGTCGCGACGCTGCTGCTGCGCCGGCGTGGCGCCGGGCCCACCGTGCTGGTCTCGCCGCTGCTGGCGCTCATGCGCGACCAGATCGCCGCGGCGCAGCGTGCCGGTGTGCGGGCGGTCGCGATCAACTCGACGAACGCGCACGAGTGGAGCGACGTGCTCGCGCAGCTCGACCGCGACGAGGTCGACGTGCTGCTGGTGTCTCCGGAGCGGCTCAACAACCCGTCGTTCCGCGACCAGCAGCTGCCGCAGCTGGTGCCGAGGATCGGACTGCTCGTCGTCGACGAGGCGCACTGCATCAGCGACTGGGGCCACGACTTCCGCCCCGACTATCGCCGGCTGCGCGACCTCATCGCCCGGATCCCCGCCGGGGTTCCCGTGCTCGCGACGACGGCGACTGCCAACAGCCGGGTCGTGGCGGATGTCGCCGAGCAGCTCGGCGCGCTCGACGAGAGCGGCGCGTCACCCGAGGTCCTCGTCATCCGCGGCCCTCTCGCGCGCACCTCGCTGCGGCTGGGCGTGCTCCGGCTGCCCGACGCACCGAGCCGGCTGGCGTGGCTGATCAGCCACCTCGGCGACCTCCCCGGCTCGGGCATCATCTACACGCTCACCGTCGCGGCCGCGAACGACACCGCCCGGCTCCTCCGCGACCGCGGATACGAGGTGCGCGCGTACACGGGCCAGACCGACCCGGACGAGCGCGAGGAATCCGAGTCCCTCCTGAAGAACAACCGGGTCAAGGCGCTCGTCGCGACCAGCGCCCTGGGCATGGGATTCGACAAGCCCGACCTCGGCTTCGTCATCCATCTCGGCGCGCCCTCGTCGCCGGTGTCGTACTACCAGCAGGTCGGCCGCGCCGGCCGCGCCACCGCCTCCGCCGATGTGCTCCTGCTCCCCGGCGTCGAAGACCGCGACATCTGGCACTACTTCGCCACGGCGTCGATGCCCGACCGTGAGCGCGCCGAGCGCGTGCTCTCGGCCCTGTCCGCCTCGGGTGCCCCGGTGTCGACGCCGGCGCTCGAGGCCATGGTCGACATCCGTCGCACTCCGCTCGAACTGCTGCTCAAGGTGCTCGACGTCGACGGAGCGGTCGGCCGCGTGCAGGGCGGCTGGATCGCGACCGGGCGGCCGTGGACGTACGACGACGAGCGCTACGGCCGGATCGCCGCCGAGCGCATCGCCGAGCAGCAGCACATGATCGAGTACGAAGAGACCGGCGCGTGCCGCATGGAGTTCCTGCAGCGCTCCCTCGACGACGACACCGCGACGCCGTGCGGTCGCTGCGACAACTGCGCGGGCGCCTGGTTCGCGACCGCGATCGGCAAGAACGCGACGGATGCCGCATCCGCCGCCCTCGATCGCGTCGGCGTGCCGATCGAACCGCGCCGCCAGTGGCCGACGGGAGCCGACCGCCTCGGCGTGCCCGTGCGGGGCCGCATCGCCGCCGGCGAGCAGTCGGACGAGGGAAGGGCGCTCGCCCGCCTCACCGACCTCGGGTGGGGCGGAACGCTGCGCGAGCTGTTCGCGGCGAGCGCCGCGGACACCCCAGTGCCACCGAACGTGCTCGCCGCGTGCGTCCGGGTGCTGGCCGACTGGGGGTGGCCCGAGCGTCCGGTCGCCGTGGTCGCGATGCCGTCGCGCTCGAAGCCGCAGTTGGTGAGCACCCTGGCGCGCGGCATCGCCGATGTCGGACGCATGCCGCTGCTCGGTACCCTCGAGCTCGTGGATGGCGGCCCTGTGGGTGGGCCCGGCGGCAACAGCGCCTTCCGGCTCGCCGGAGTCTGGCAGCGGTTCAGTGCGGCGCCTCTCGACGTGCCGGCCGGTCCCGTGCTGCTCATCGACGACCTCGTCGACAGCAGGTGGACGATGACCGTGGCCGCGCGCGAGCTGCGAGCCGCCGGAGCGACCGCGGTGCTGCCCTTCGCCCTCGCGCTCCGCGGCTGAGTCGGGCAGACCGACGCTCAACTCGGGCAAAGAAAAAGCCCCGACCGTTACCACGCGGCCGGGGCGAGACGGATGAGAAATCCGCCTATCACCTGAAGGCTACCACGCGCGGTCCGGCGCTGACTGGGAGCTGCCCCCACGGGAGAACGGTCCGAGCGAGGCGTCCTGGTCTCACAAATGGCGCCCAGCAGCCGGCATCGGCCTCATTTCGCAGACCGGCGATCCAAGGGGGCGTCAGGGCGCGGCATCCGTCTTCGCCTCGATGAGCTGGATGAGGTTGCCGCAGGTGTCGTCGAAGACGGCGACTATCGCCATGCCGATGTCGGTCGGAGGCTGGGTGAACACCACGCCCCGCTCAGTCAGCCGGGCGTGCTCGGCGGCGAGATCGTCGACCGCGAATTGAGCGAGCGGGATGCCATCCGCCACGAGCGCGTCGCGATAGGGCCCCACCGCCGGGTGCTTCGACGGCTCGAGCAGCAGCTCCGCCCCGCCCTCGGGCGAGAGCACGGTGAGCCAGAAGTCCTCGCCGAGCGGGACGTCGTGGTGCTTCGTGAAGCCGAGCACCTCGGTGTAGAAGGCGAGCGCGGCTCGCTGATCGTCGACGAACACGCTCGTGAGTTCGATTCTCATGGTCCGGTCCTCTTTCTCTGGGGCCACCGCTCGGTGATCTCGGCGAGCGGTGCGGGGGTGAAGTAGTGGAACTTGGAGCGACCTCGTCGCTCCGTCACGACCAGGCCCGCTTCCTCGAGCACGCCGAGGTGCTGCGAGATGGCCTGCCGCGTGTGGCCGAGACCGTGCCGGGTCAGCAGCACGGTGCAGATCTCGAAGAGGGTCTGCCCGTCCCGCGCCGACAGCTCGTCGAGGATCAGCCGCCTCGTCTCATCGTCGAGCGCTCGGAAGACATCCACCACGAGTCCATGATAGGCAAGTGATTACTTGCATATCAAGGTGGACGCGGGGATTGCCCAGCGCGCCGACAGCGAGCATGGTGGATCGCATGCCTGACCTCCTCGCGGGTGACGTGATCACCGACGCCCTCCGCGAGCTCGTGCGGCAGTTCGACGAGACCGAGCGGGCGATGCTGGCCCGCGAGCCGGAGGGCGTGCACGAGCACCGCAACGTCGTCCGGCGGCTGCGCAGCACGCTCAAGGTGTTCCGCGACCTGTTCGACCCGTTCGCCGTCGACGAGCTGCGCCTCCAGCTCCGCGAGTGGGGCGCGGCCCTCGGCGTCGTCCGCGACCGCGAGGTGGCCGCCGCCCAGGCCGAGTCGCTGCTCGCCGACCTCCCGTCCGCGCGCGACGACCCCCGGCTGCACGAGCGACTCATCGCGACCGAGCGCGCAGCGGCCACGGCCGCGTACCAGCGCCTCCTCGAGATCCACGACCTCGAACGCCTGCGCGCCACTCGTGCCCGCCTGCACGACTTCGCCGCGAATCCGCCGATGACTCCGGATGCCGCGGCCCCGGCATCCTTCCTCAAAACAACCCTGGCCCGAGAAGGCGAGGACACGCTGCGCACGGCGGAGGACATGACCGGCTCGCTCGAGTCCCAGCACGAGTACCGCAAGAGCGCCCGCGGGCTGCGGTACGCCGTCGAGGCCGCGATGATCGACCCGCCGGGGCTGTTCGGGCGGCGCACCCGCCGCGTCGGCACGGCTGCCCATCGCATCCAGAAGCGCCTCGGCGATCACCGCGATGCCCTGCTTCTCGTGCGGCGCATCGAGCGGGCGCGCGTCCGGGCGGGGCGCGCGCAGGAGCAGACCTCGGGCTACGACGATCTGGCCGCGGCCGCACGCGCCCTCGCCGAGGCCGCGCTCGATGGGGTCGACCGCGCCACGCCGAAGCTTGCCCACGCCGTCGAGGCCATCGCCGCCTAGTTCAACTAGACGCCGTACGGCCCGACCTCCGGCGGGACCCTCCGCCGGCCGGAGTGGATGAGGCGAGGGGAGGACCGACTCGCGGCATCCGACCCTCCCCCCGGCCGATCCCCTCCGCTCACCGGAGGAAGGCCCCGGAACCTCGTGCAAAGTCGAGTCCGCGACCTGCTGAGCCACCTCCCGGTTCCACGCGCGAGCCGGGATATCCTCGCGCGGTGAGCCTGTCCGCGCGAGAACGTGCCGCGCGCCGCCGCATGTTCCGGCGCCGCCGCGCCGGCGTGCTGCTCGTCATCGTCCTGATCGTGCTCGCCGCCGTCGTCGTCCCCCGGATCGCGGGCGCCGCGGCCGCCGCGGAAGTGCGCCACACCCTCGCCGACCTCGTCGCCATCGCCGATGCCGCGACCGCCGTATCGTCCTCGGTCGCGCCGGCCGAGGCATCCGCTGCCCTCGCGTCCGCACGCGACGCGGCCGGCGCCGCACAGCCGACCGATGAGCAGACCGCCGCGGCTGCCGACGCCATGAGCACCGCCGTCGCAGCATTCCAGAAGGCGGCCGTCGCGGGCGCCGAGAACGTGCTCGCGGACTGGTCGGATGCCGAGCAGGGCGTCGAAGCCGCCCTCTACGCGCAGATCAAAAAGCTGCGCAAAGCGCAGCCGGAGAAGCTCGCCGCCGCCCTCGAGGCGGCGTCGACCGCCGCGGACGCGGTGCGTGCGGACGCTCAGGCCTACCGCGACACGATCATCGCCGCTGCGAAAGGCTCGAGCGCGCAACCGACCGGCGGCTCCGCAGCCGCCCAGGTGGACTACCTCCTCGCCCACGCGAACGACTACAACACGGCAGTGTGGGGCGACTACAACCCGGCGGGCGGCGACTGCGTCAACTTCGCGAGCCAGGGGCTGCTCGCGCGGGGCTGGGTGATGGATGCCGCATGGAACTCGGGCGGGCCGTGGAAGGCGTCGAAGGCGTGGCGCTCGACGCCCGACCTCGACGCCTACTTGGCCGCGCAGGGCTTCACCTACGCGACTGCCGACAACCTCGACCGCGTGCGCGTGGGCGACGTCGGCATCTTCAACTGGGGCGACACCGGCCCCGGGCTGGATCACACCATGACCGTCTCGCGGGTCGAGTACTCCCCCGACGGCCCGGTGATCTCGTTCGCGAGCCACAACACCGACGGCCAGTACCGCCCGTTCCCGGCGACGCTGCTCGACAAGTCGTCCGGGTCGACGGTGCGGATCTACTCGATCCCCTGAGCGGCGGCGAACTAAAGCAGGCCGCGCCGGCCGAGCTCGGGCCGCACGCCCTCGGCGAACCAGTACGCCTCCTCGAGATGCGGATACCCCGACATCACGAACTCGGTGAAGCCGTACGAGTGGTACTCCTCGATGAGGTCGGCGACCTCCCGGTAGCTGCCGACGAGCGCCGTGCCCGCGCCGCCGCGCACGAGCCCGACGCCTGCCCAGAGGCCGGGGTGGATCTCGAGGTCGGCGCGGGTCGTGCCACCGCCGCCGCTGAGGGCCGCCTGTCGCTGCTGGCCGACGGATCCCGAGGTGGCGAACGCCGTCCGCTTGCGCGCGATCAGCTCGGGGTCGAGGCCCGCGACGAGCGCGTCGGCGATGGCCCACGCCTGGTCGGACTCCGGCCGTGCGATCGCGTGAAGACGGATGCCGAAGCGCAGCGTGCGCCCGCGCGCGGCAGCGGCCTCCCGCACCCGCTCGATCTTCTCCCCCGCCTGCGCGGGCGGTTCGCCCCAAGTCAGATAGACATCGGCGTGCTCCGCCGCGACCTCGATCGCGGCATCCGATGATCCGCCGAGGTAGATCTCGGGAATGGATGCCGGCGAGTTGACGTAGGCGTCTTCCACATGGAAGAACTCGCCCTGGTGAGTCACGCGCTCGCCCGCCCAGAGCCGTTTCAGGATGCCGACATACTCCGCCGCCCGGCGGTATCGCTGGTCGTGGCCGAGGTGGTCGCCGAACCGCTTCTGCTCGAAGTCCTCGCCGCCCACGACGACGTTGATCCGCAGCCGCCCACCGCTGATGGTCTGGAAGGTGGACGCGATCTGCGCTTGCAGGGTCGGCGAGATCAGGCCGGGGCGCACGGCGATGAGGTATTCGAGGGTGCGGGTGTGCTGGGTCAGCGCCGTGGCGATCGTCCAGCTCTCCTCGTTGCCGCTGCCCACCGGCACGAGCACCGACTGAAAGTCGAGCTGCTCCGCGGCGCGGGCGATCTGCGAAAGATAGGCGATGCTCGGCTCGCGCTGCGCGCTCGCGATCCGCTCGTTGCTGGTCGCGCTGCCCATGCTCAGGTCGGTGCGCGAGTCACCCGTGAGCGGGAGGAACCAATCCAGCACGACCTTGTCGTCCGAGGGGGGCGAGGGGGCAGTCGAGGGCGTCACCTCAACAGGCTAGGGAGCACGCCGAGCACCGCGGAGTCGAACGTCACACTTCGACCCGCGGACGACCTGGATCAGACGCCGGCTTCGATCGCCTTGTGCACCGGCGCCCCGATCGCGGCGCGGTCGGCGACGAGCGGGCACGTGAAGACGTCGCGCTCCCCCATCCCCACGCGGTTGATGTAGCGGACCACGATGGCATACGACGTGAACAGTCCCGTCTCGGTGTACGGCACATCGTGCTCGCGGCAGTACTCCGAGATCATCGCGGCGGCCCGGCGCAGGTGCGGCCGGGGCATCGACGGGAACAGGTGGTGCTCGATCTGGTAATTGAGCCCGCCCATCACCACGTCGAGCAGACGAGGACCGCGGATGTCGCGGCTCATCATGACCTGACGGTGCAGGAAGTCGAGCACGACGCCGCGCGGCACGATCGGCATCCCCTTGTGGTTCGGCGCGAACGACATGCCCATATAGAGGCCGAACAGTCCGAGCTGGATGCCGAGGAAGACGAAGGCGATCCCGGGGGAGAGCACGAGGAACACCAGGACGAGGAATCCGCCGATTCGGAAGCTGAGGAAGCCGATCTCCACCCAGCGCCGATCGAGATGTCCGCGCGAGAACACCCGGCGCACGCCGGAGGCGTGCAGCGACAGGCCCTCCAGCATCAGGACGGGGAAGAAGAACAGCCCCTGATGCGCGCGCAACCAGGCGAACGGCGGCGAGCGGTGCACCGTGACCCGATCCGGGGCCACGGCGATCACCGGCACCTCGATGTCGGGGTCCGCCTCGATCTTGTTCGGGTTGGCGTGATGCCGGGTGTGCTTGTGCTGCCACCAGCCGTAGCTCAGACCCACGAGCAGGTCGGCCAGCACCAGGCTGACCCAGTCGTTCCACCGGCCCGACACGAAGATCTGCCGATGCGCGGCATCGTGGCCCAGGAACGCGATCTGCGTGAGCACGACCGCGAGCGCCGCGGCGGTGAACAGCTGCCACCAGGTGTCGCCGATCAAGACGAAGGCCACCAGGCACGCCACCAGCACCAGCGGCAGCGCGATCAGCTTGGTCCAGTAGTAGCCGTATCTGCGACGCAGCAGTCCGCTGTCGCGGACCCGTCGCGCGAGCTCGGAGAATTCGCTGGCCCCCCGGGGGGCTCCTGCGGTCCGCGCTGTCGTCGTGCGAACGAGGCTCATGATGACTCGTCCCTCGGCGGACGCCCGCTAGCGGCGGGTGGAGCCACCTGCCTTGCCGCGGGCGGGAACCAACCCGATCGCAGTCACTTTCGTGTCCATGAACGGGACGCTACGCCCCCTACCTGGACGGCTCACAGGTTGGAGGGAGCTGCTCAGCCGCGTTCGGCGCGGGCCGGATCAGGCCCCGACGTAGGTGGCCAGGTGCTGCCCGGTCAGGGTGGACCGATCCGCGACCACGTCGGCCGGTGTGCCCTCGAAGACGACCCGCCCGCCGTCGTGTCCAGCACCAGGGCCGAGGTCGATGATCCAGTCGGCGTGCGCCATCACGGCCTGGTGGTGCTCGATGACGATCACGGTCTTGCCGGAGTCCACGAGCCGGTCGAGCAGGCCGAGCAGCTGCTCGACATCGGCGAGGTGCAGGCCGGTGGTCGGCTCGTCGAGGACGTACACCCCGCCCTTCTCGCCCATGTGGGTGGCGAGCTTGAGTCGCTGCCGCTCCCCGCCCGACAGGGTGGTGAGCGGCTGGCCGATAGTGAGGTAGCCGAGCCCGACGTCCGCGAGCCGCTTGAGGATCGTGTGCGCGGCCGGCAGCTTGGCCTCGCCGGCCTTGAAGAACTCCTCCGCCTCGGTCACCGACATCCCGAGCACCTCGCTGATGTCGCGCCCGCCGAGGTGGTATTCCAGCACCGACTGGTCGAATCGCTTGCCCTCGCAGACCTCGCACACCGTCGAGACGCTGGCCATCACGCCCAGGTCGGTGTAGATCACCCCGGCGCCGTTGCAGTTCGGGCAGGCGCCCTCGGAGTTCGCGCTGAACAAGGCAGGCTTGACGCCATTCACCTTCGCGAACTGCTTGCGGATGGGCTCGAGCAGGCCCGTGTAGGTCGCCGGATTGCTGCGCCGCGAGCCGCGGATCGCGCCCTGGTCGATGGTCACCACCCCGTCCTGCGGTGCGACCGAGCCGTGGATGAGCGAGCTCTTGCCCGAGCCGGCGACCCCGGTGATGACGCAGAGCACGCCTCGGGGGATGTCGACATCGACGTTCTGCAGGTTGTGGCTGTCGGCGCCGCGCACCTCGAGCACTCCGGAGGGCGTGCGCACCGCCGCCTTCACCGAAGCGCGGTAGTCGAGGTGCCGACCGGTCAGCGTGCCGCTGGCCCGGAGCTCCGCGACCGTCCCCTCGAACACGACTTCGCCGCCGGCCGATCCGGCGCCCGGACCGAGGTCGACGACGTGGTCGGCGATCGCGATCGCCTCGGGCTTGTGCTCGACGACGAGGACGGTGTTGCCCTTGTCGCGCAGCTGGATCAGCAGCTGGTTCATCCGCTGGATATCGTGCGGGTGCAGGCCGATCGTCGGTTCGTCGAAGACATACGTGATGTCGGTGAGCGAGGATCCCAGGTGCCGGATCATCTTGGTGCGCTGCGCCTCGCCGCCCGAGAGCGTGCCCGAAGGCCGGTCGAGCGAGAGGTAGCCGAGGCCGATGTCGACGAAGGAGTCGAGGGCGTCGCGCAGGTTCGCCAGCAGCGGTGCGACCGAGGGCTCATCCAGTCCCCGCACCCACTCGGCGAGGTCGCTGATCTGCATCGCGCAGGCGTCGGCGATGCTGATGCCCTTGATCTTCGACGCCCGTGCGCCTTCGCTGAGGCGCGTGCCGCCGCATTCCGGACACGCGGTGAAGGCGACGGCCCGCTCCACGAACGCGCGGATGTGCGGCTGCATCGCGTTGACGTCCTTCGACAGCATCGACTTCTGCACCTTCGGGACGAGCCCTTCGTAGGTGATGTTGATGCCGTTGATCTTCACCTTGACCGGCTCCTTGTAGAGCAGGTCGTCGCGCTCGGTCTTGCTGTAGTCGCGGATCGGCTTGTCGGCATCGAAGAAGCCCGACTCGGTGAACATCCGCACCGACCAGCCGTCGGCGGTGTAGCCGGGCACCGTGATGGCGCCGCCGGCGAGCGACTTCGACTCATCGACGATCTGCGTGAGGTCGATGTCCGAAACCGACCCCATCCCCTCGCAACGAGGGCACATGCCGCCGGTCTGGGCGAAGCTGCGCCGGATCGTCCCCTTGCCCTCGATCGTGATCGCCCCGCCGCCCTTCACCGAGGGGACGTTGAACGAGAACGCCTGCGGCGACCCGATGTGCGGCATCCCGAGCCTGCTGAACAGGATCCGCAGCATGGCGTTCGCGTCGGTGACCGTGCCGACCGTCGAGCGGGAGTTCGCGCCCATCCGCTCCTGGTCGACGATGATCGCCGTGGTGAGACCGTCGAGCACATCGACGTCTGGGCGTGCGAGCGACGGCATGAACCCCTGCACGAACGAGCTGTAGGTCTCGTTGATCATCCGCTGCGACTCCGCGGCGATCGTCGAGAACACGAGCGAGCTCTTGCCCGATCCTGACACCCCGGTGAACACCGTCAGGCGCCGCTTGGGCAGCTCGACGCTGATGTCCTTGAGGTTGTTCTCGCGCGCGCCCTGCACCCGGATCAGGTCGTGGCTGTCCGCCGGCGCAGTCTTCGGGTCCGTGGTCATGCTCGTCTCCATCCGCGGCGACACCGCTTCGTTCGCCTGTCCGATTCAACCAGAGGGACGGATGCCGCTGCCCGCCGTCGACGGCGACTCAGGCGATGCGGGTACCGGGGGGAAGCCGACGCGCGGGGGTGCGCGTGCGTGCCCATGCCCACCAGAGGAGTCCCGCGGCGAGCACGAGCTGCAGCGCGAGGCCGACGAACCAACTCGGCACCGTGCTGTCGAGGAGCTCTCGCGGCGCCGGCTGGCTGCTCTGCTGGGTCACGCGATCGCAGTCGTCCCAGACGTACTCGAGGTCGGGCGGGAGCTGAGCCAACCGCATGCCTGTCTTGATCTGGCTGAACAGATCCACCGGGTACCCGGATCGGTCGAAGGTTGCGGGGGTGGCGTCGGCGAGGATCACGAAGGGGTTCGGCGTCAGCATCCACCACACGTAGTCGTAGCGTGGCATCTCGTAGGTGTCGGTCTGCCACGGTCCGCAGGTCTGCGGCTCGACGGGATTGCCCTGGCTGTCGAATTCGATGCTGCGGTACGAGCTGGTCGCTTCGGACCGGACGACGGCGCCGCTCAGGCCGAACGCGATGAGGGTGCCGACACAGAGCGCGGCGACGACCAGATAGGTCGATGCGACGGAGAAGAGCGGGCGGGCGAGGATGCCGCTCAGTGCGACGCCGATCGCCGCGACGATCGCGGTCTCGACGATCAGTACGAGCAGGGAGATCGCCATCGTCGCGATGCCCACCCCACCCGCGATGGTGCTCGCGACGATGAACGGCACTGCTACGGCAAGGAACGCGAGCCCCGTGACCCACGCAGCCAGGAACTTGCCCAAGACGATCTCGCCGGTCGTGGCGAGCGTGACCTGCACGGGAGCGAGCGTCGCGGCATCCCGATCCCCATTGATCGCGTTGCCGCTCAGCGTCGGCGAGACGAGCACGACGAGCAGGAGCACGAAATAGACGACGACCGCGTAGACGCTCCCGCCCCTCGTCTCCTGGGATGAGAAGGCGAGGAACGAGAGCACGGTCACCAGCAGGAGCAGGACGGCGAAGACTCCGAGCAGGACGTACCAGGCGACGCTTCGCACACGCTGCGTGAGCTCCAGCCGCACGATCGTGCCGATCCGATCGAGGTTCATGAGGCCTCCCCCTGCGACCCGTCGGCCGGCGCTTCGTCGGCGGGCTCCGCCGGCGGCGGCGGCGCTGCCCGCGAGTCGAGGTCGAGATAGGCGGTCTCGAGCGAGCCCAGCACCGGCCCGTACTCGATGACCGCAACTCCACCCGTCACCAGCGCGCGCAGCCCGGCAGCGGCTGCGTCTTCGGACTCGAACGCGACGAGGGCCGCGCCACGATCGGCTCGCACGTCCGCGGTGCTGATCCCCAGCGCGCGGACGACCGCGTCGAGGTCGAGCTCGCCCGCCACTCGGATCCGCCAGGCCCGCTGCGTTCCCGCTGCCGCCTGCACCGGGTCGACCGTGCGGCCCGCGACGAGGAATACGGCATCGTCGACGAGCTCCTCGAGCTCGATGAGGATGTGGCTCGAGATGAGGATCGTGCGTCCCTCGCCGGCCAGCTGCCGCAGCAGCTCGCGCAGCTGCACGCGCGCCTGCGGGTCGAGCCCCGACGCCGGCTCGTCGAGCAGCAGCACCTGGGGGTCGTGCACCAGGGCACGCGCGAGCCCGAGCTTCTGCTTCTGCCCGCGCGAGAGCACGCGCGCCGGGACGTCGGCGAGGTCGGCGAAAGTCAGCCGGTGCAGCAGCGCGTTGGCCCGCTGCTCGGCGGCGGCGCGCGGCATCCCGTACAGCCGTCCCGTCACCACGAGCGATTCGCGGGCCGTCAGTGAAGGCCATGCGCCCAGCGCGTCGGGCATCCAGCCGACGAGCCGCCTCGCATCCTGCGGATGCGTCACCGGGTCGACTCCGCCGACGCGCAGCTCGCCGTCGTCGGGCGCCAGCAGCGAGGCGAGCATGAGCAGCAGGGTCGTCTTGCCTGCGCCGTTCGGGCCGACCAGGCCGGTGATCCGGCCGGCTTGGGCCTCGAACCCGACGTCTCGGACGGCGTGGACGTCTCCGAAGGAGCGTCGCACACCTCTGGCGGCGATGCCGGGGGCAGTCATCGCCCCACTCTAGGGATGGTTGGACGGCGAACCGAAGAACGCCATGCCGAGGTCGGGGTGGTCGACGAAGACGCCGTCGACTCCGGAATCCCGGATCACCGCCCACTCCGCCTCCCAATCGCCGAATGCGGCGGATCCGCCACGGCCGCGGAACTGCCCCACCAGGAAGGTGTTCTCGGGTCGGCAGGTCCAGGTGAACACCTGGAGGCCACGGGCGTGCGCGTCGGCGACGAGGCTCGACGGCCCGGCGACGCGGCCCAGCCGGTCGGGGCCGAGGATCATCCGCTTGGCGACGCTGATCCCGTCGACCCGTCCGACCAGGCCATCCAGCCCGGCTGGGCTCGCGGTCTGCGCGTAGGTCGGGGCCTTGGCGCCTTGTGCCGCGACCAGGTCGACCGGCTTCCCGGTGGCGTCGAGCAGGTAGATGTAGGTGCCCCGGATGCCGCGTTCCTGCAGCTGCTGCAGCACCGTCGACTCGAACGACTCGAGGATCAGGGGCAGCTCGCCGTCCGCCCAGCCCGCCGCCCGCAGCTCCGCCTCGATCAGGGCGGCCATGTCCCAGCCGCACCCGGCGAAGTAGGTGGCGTGCTTGATCTCGAGGACGACGCCGATCTCGCGGCCCTGCTCCAGCGAACCCACACGCACGAGGTCGAGCACGTCACGGAGCAGCAGCACCGGCTGGCTGTCGTCGAAGGAGGCGCTCGTCGCCCGCACCTTGGGCAGGCGCTCGCGGCAGCGCAGCGAGGTGAGCTCGGCGGCCGTGAAGTCCTCGGTGAACCATCCGGTCAGCTCTACGCCGTCGACCGTCTTCGTCGTACGGCGGTCGGCGAACTCCGGGCGGGTGCCGACATCGGTCGTGGATCCGATCTCGTTCTCGTGCCGCACCACGAGCACGCCGTCGCGGCTGATGACGATGTCGGGCTCGACGGCATCCACTCCCATCGCCAGGGCGAGGTCGTACGAGGACCGGCTGTGCTCAGGCCGGTAACCCGGCGCACCTCGATGCCCGATGACGAGCGGACGGGTGCGCGGCATCCGTCCAGGCTATCCGCGGCGCGCGCGGCCCGCGCCGAGCCGTCGATCCTCATAGCCGTCTCCCAGAACCGCGCCGAACTCGCCCCTCCTCTATCAGTTATCGTTGATCCACACAGCACATCGCTGTGCACCGACTTTGGAGTGTGAACGGGCATGGCAACGTCAAACCCCGCATTCAACAACCCGGCGTTCCAGGATCCCCGCGCCGTCAAGAGCTACCCGGGCGGCCCGCAGGCTGCGAACCTGGGCGCGACCACCCAGTATGCGACGACGTCGCAGGCTGGTTTGGATGCCGCGACGCAGGCACGGCTCGAGGGCGCGTTCGTCGCACCCTCGGCCAACGCCATCGACACCGGCCGGATGACCGTCGAGGACACGGTCCTGAAGACCCTCGCCCTGTTCGTCGTGCTGCTGGCCACCGCGGCCGTCGGCTGGGTGTGGACGATGTCGCCGGTGACCGTGACCAACCCGGAGCCCACGTTCCTGCCGTGGACGATCGGCGCGCTCGGCGGCTTCGTCTTCGCAATGATCGTGGCCTTCGGCTCGCGCAAGGCGATCCGCCCGGCACTGATCTTCGGGTACGCCGCCTTCGAAGGCCTCTTCGTCGGTGGCATCTCGGCCTACTTCGAGTACCTGTGGCCCGGCATCGTCGTGCAGGCCACCGTCGCGACGCTCGCCGTCGTCGGCGTCACCCTCGCCCTGTTCGCCAGCGGCAAGGTGCGCGCCTCCAAGCGTGCGACCAAGGTCTTCATGATCGCGATGATCGGCTACCTGGTGTTCGGCCTGATCAACGTCGTGATGATGATGTTCGGCGCCTTCAGCGGCCCCGACAGCGCCGGCCCGTTCGGCATCTACAGCCAGCAGGTCTTCGGCATCCCGCTCGGCCTCATCATCGGCGTGCTCGTGGTCATCATGGCGGCGTACTCGCTGGTGCTGGACTTCGACTCGATCCAGCAGGGCGTCCGCAACGGCGCTCCCCGCAAGTACGGCTGGCTCGGCGGCTTCGGCATCATGGTGACCGTCGTCTGGCTGTACATCGAGATCCTGCGCATCCTCGCGATCCTCCGAGGCAGCAACTAGCTGCAGTTCTGCCGGAAGGGCCGTCCCATCTGGGACGGCCCTTCCGTCGTCTCCGGCGCCCCTCTCGTCGCTCCCAGAGCCCCTCCCTCCGCTGAGCGGAGGTGACCCGAGGAGCGGAGGACGGATGCCGCGAGTTGGGTCCTCCCCTCGCCCCATCCCCTCCGTCCAGCGGAGGAGAGGCGTACCGGGGCGGGGAGAGATGCCGCCGATCACCCGCATAGGCCTGGCCGCGGCATCCGTCCGCCCTTAGCGTGGAGGGGTGAGCGCGAAGTCGACCGAGACGTTCCTCGAGGTGAACGGCCATGAGGTGCGGGTGTCGAGCCCCGACAAGGTCGTCTTCCCGCAGGCGGGGGTGACCAAGCTCGACCTCGTGCAGTACTACATCGCCGTCGCGGACGGAGCGCTCCGGGGCGCGGGCGGCCGGCCGATGGTGCTCAAGCGCTTCGTCAAGGGGATCAGCGCCGAGCCCTTCTTCCAGAAGCGGGTGCCCGAGAACCACCCCGACTACATCGACACCGCGACGCTGCACTACGCCCGCGGCACCTCGGCCGAGGAGGCGGTGGTGCGGGACGCCGCAGGCCTCGCCTGGGTCGTGAATCTCGGATGCCTCGACCTCAACCCGCACCCGGTCCGCGCCGAAGATCTCGATCATCCCGACGAGCTGCGCGTCGACCTCGACCCGATGCCGGGGGTGCAGTGGCGGCAGATCGTCGATGTGGCCATGGTCGCGCGCGAGGTACTCGACGACTACGGGCTCGTGGGCTGGCCCAAGACGAGCGGATCCCGCGGCCTGCACATCCTGGTGCGGATCGCTCCGGAGTGGGACTTCACCGCGGTGCGGCTCGCCGCCGAGACCCTCGCCCGCGAGGTCGAGAACCGCGCACCCGGACTCGCGACGGCGCGCTGGTGGAAGGAGGAGCGCGGCGAGAGCGTGTTCGTCGACTTCAACCAGAACGCGAAGGATCGCACCGTGGCATCCGCGTATTCGGTGCGCGCGCTCCCCGACGCGCGCGTGTCGATGCCGCTGGACTGGGACGAGGTAGGCATCCGGCTCCCCGAGGAGTTCACGGTGCCGACGGTGCTCGAGCGGTTCGCCGAGCGCGGCGACGCGCACGCGGGCATCGACGACGCGGTCGGCTCGCTCGCGGGGCTGCTCCGGCTCGCCGACGAGCTGGGCCCGGCCGAGAAGCCCCCGCGCGGCACCTCGGCCGATGGCCGGCGCGCCTCGACGATGCCGCTCATCGAGGTCGCCCGCACCAAGACCAAGTCGGAAGCACTCGAAATGCTCCAGACCTGGATCGCGGCGAACGCCGAGGTGGCCGCGCAGCTGCATCCGGCCGATGTGCTGATCGACGGCATGCGCGGGTCGAGCTCGCTCTGGTATCGCGTGCGGATCAACCTGCAGCACGTGCCCGAGCCGGAGCGCCCGGCCCAAGGCGAACTGCTCGCCGACTACGACCCGTGGGCCGGAAAGACCTGGCCAGGACGGCCCTAGCCGCCGCCTGAAAGTGCCGGGCTGCTGAGGAGATCCGGCTGTCTGAGGATGCCGTGCGCCAATCCGCCCTCAGTTGCCGAGATCCCCTCAACTGTCCGACCGGCGAAGGGGTTCAGCGCCGGACGGGGTGCTCGAGGGCGGCGCGCACGGCCGCACCCAGCGCGTGCATCGAGGCAGCGGCATCCATCTCCGCCGCCGCGGCCAGCCCCTCCGCCGACAGCCGCGCGCGCAGGTCGCGGTCGCCGAGCACCGCGATCAGGTCGGCCGCGAGGGCGTCGATGTCGCCGTCGGGCACGAGCACGCCGCCGCCCTGGGCGAGGGTGTCGCGCGGGCCGTACGGCAGGTCGTAGCTCACCACCGGCACCCCGGCGCCGAGCGCCTCGAGCACCACGAGCGGCTGTCCTTCGTTCGTGCTCGCCAGCACGAACGCGTCAGCCTGCGCCCACGCCTGGGTCGTATCCGCCGTGTGACCCCGAAGTTCAATGGCATCGGAGAGACCCAGTTCATCCGCGAGCGCCTCGAGCTCGGCGCGCTGCGCGCCGTCGCCGTAAACGTGCAGCTGCGCGTGCGGCACCGCGGCCCGCACCGCGACCATCGCACGCACCGCGTGGTCGACGCGCTTGCGCGGGATCAGCGAGTTGAGCATCACGATCCGCCCGGCAACCGACGCGGGCTCGACGGCTGCCGGCGCCTGCGCGGGATGCGGGACCACGAACGAGCGGATGCCGCGTCCCACGCGCCGCTCGACATCCCGCTGCTGGCTCGGCGTGAGCCACAGCACGGCGTCGAACCGATCCGCGACGGCGAACCACCGTTCCCAGGCCGGCTCGATGGGCGAATCCCAGGCGAACGGCGCGAGCACGTGACAGGCGTGGGTCGTGTGCAGGATCCGCACGGCGGGGTCGAGGGCGGGCTCGCCCGGGGCCACGAGGGCCTCGCCGACCTGACGCGCCTCGCACAGCAGCACCACGGGCTTGTTCGCCCGCGCCGCGACGGCATTGACCCACGCTCGGTACAGCCCGGCGTAGCCGGGCAGCCACCCCACGATGTCGCCGTCACGCCACACCCGCACCGGCGCGTCGGTGAGGTGCCAGGCCGGGTCGCCGCTGACCACGGGCAGCTCGAGCACGACGGCACCGACCGCATCGGCGATCGGCCGGTACGGCCACTCCGACTCGGGCACCGGCCCGGGCAGCGCCGCCGCGCGCAGCCAGGAGGGGTCGGCCCGGGCGTCATCGAAGAGGTTCCGCAGTGCGGCCGGCTCGGCCAGGAGTCCGCGCCTGACCCACTCGGCGCGGTCGGCGTCGTGGTCGGCGGTCTCGCCCGGATCGATGGTGAGCAGCGTAGGGGCCGCCCCGGCCCCGGCCATGTCGAGGGCGCGGCGCAGCACCGAGATCGTGAACCCGCCGTCGCGGTCGGGCACGAGCCGGCTCGCCAAGACGAGATACTCGGCGTCGGGCAGAGGTCCCGCGGTCGCGAAACCGCTCACGTCGCTCATGCCGACCTCACCGTCTCGATGCGGAACACGGGGAAGTCGGGCGCGAGCTCCGCGAGCTTGGCGTCGGAGGCCGAGGCATCGACACCCTCGAAAAACCTGCCCACCTCCCAGGCCCAGACCCGCAGGTACTCCCGCAGGATGGCCGGCTTGTCGGCATCCGTCACTTCCTCAGCGCGGAACACCTCGACACGGCGCCCGTGCCGCAGTTCACCCTCGCCCGAGACGCGCAGGTTGCGCACCCACTGCGTGTGCCCCCGGGGGGCGATGAGGAATCGCTCGCCGCCGAGGTGCAGCGGGTTGACCGGCGTTGTGCGCCATTCACCGCTGGTGCGGCCGCGCACCGCGAGCACGCGGCTGCCCGCCAACGAAACTCCCATGCGACCGAGCCCGCCCATCATCCCGTTGAAGGCGACATCGATCCGGGAGGGCTTCACGTAGCGCGCCATCACGCCTTACATCTTGCCGTACTCCTCGACGCAGTCGTGGTTCAAAATCAACACTCATTGGTGATTCTTACGCGACTCATGACGCCAGCACAGCCGAGCACCGCCGTAATTCAACAACATTGTTGATATTTGCCCTAGAAATCACCAGAATGAATCAACCGGCGATTGCTGGCTGTTGATTCACGTAAGGAGTCGCCTTCGTGGCGGAACGCCCGCTCTCGATAAAGGACGCCGCCCAACTGGTCGGCCTCTCGGTGAGCCGCGTTCGACAGCTGACAGATCTGGGTGTGCTGAGCGCAGAGATGACCCCCGGGGGGCATCGCAGATTCGATCGCGCGACGCTCATGCGCGAGTGGCAGGCGCATCGAGGCGCCACGTCGACGGCACTGGCCGGGGTGACACGACCCGAGTGGAGCTGGCGCGACGACTTCGTCCTCGAGAACCTGAGCGAGGATGACGTCTGGAGGCGCCTGCGGGACGAGCTCGAGGGCCACATCGGCGCGCTGCCCGTCCGGGCTCGGGCGATCCTCAACTACGCGGTGACGGAGATGGTGAACAACGCCATCGATCACTCCAGAGGCTCCACAGTCGTTGTCGATGCTGCGCTCGCCGACCGCACCGCGCGCATCGCGATCGGCGATGACGGCGTCGGGGTGTTTGAAAACCTCGCGACCCTGGCCGGCCTGTCAGGCCCGGCAGATGCCGTCGTCGAGATCACCAAGGGCAAGAGGACGACCGCGCCGGCACACCACTCCGGCGAAGGGATCTTCTTCACTTCCAAGGCTGTGGACAGCTTCGACATCTCGGCCAACGGCTTTCGGGTCGTCTTCGACAACCTGATCGAAGACGTCGCCTTCGGCGTCTCGAGCGGTGCAGGGACGACCGTGGTACTCATACTCGACCTCGACACGCAGCGCGACTTGGTCGCGGTCTTCGACGCGTACGCCGACGAGGAGTCGGGCTTTCACCGAACGACTCCGCGCATTCAGCTCGTCCCGGTGGCCGGCGACTTCATCAGTCGCAGCGAGGCCAAGCGGTTCGCTGCGGGGCTCGAGCAGTTCACGCGCGTCGAACTCGACTTCACGGGCGTCGAACTGATCGGGCAGGGCTTCGCCGACGAGCTCTTCCGCGTGTGGCGAACTGAGCACCCGGGTACCGCGCTCGAGGTGTTCGGAGCGAATCAGGGAGTGCAGCTCATGATCGACAGGGTGCGCCGCACGGTCGGCTGACCCGTCGGATCACTCCCACTCGATGGTCCCCGGCGGCTTCGACGTGACGTCGAGCACCACGCGGTTGACCTCGCGCACCTCATTGGTGATGCGGTTGGAGATCCGGGCGAGCACGTCGTAGGGCAGGCGCGTCCAGTCCGCGGTCATCGCGTCTTCGGATGAGACCGGCCGCAGCACGATCGGGTGGCCGTAGGTGCGGCCGTCGCCCTGGACTCCTACTGACCGCACGTCGGCGAGCAGCACGACCGGGCACTGCCAGATCTCGTTGTCGAGACCGGCGCGGGTCAGCTCCTCGCGGGCGATCGCGTCGGCATCGCGCAGAATCTCGAGACGGTCAGCGGTGATCTCGCCGACGATCCGGATGCCGAGCCCGGGGCCCGGAAAGGGCTGTCGGCCGACGATCACCTCGGGAAGACCGAGCTCGCGGCCGATCGCGCGCACCTCGTCCTTGAAGAGGGTGCGCAGCGGCTCGACGAGCTCGAACTGCAGGTCCTCAGGGAGCCCGCCGACGTTGTGGTGCGACTTGATGTTCGCGGTCCCCGAGCCCCCGCCGGACTCGACGACGTCGGGGTAGAGGGTGCCCTGCACGAGGAAGCGGATCGGCTCACCGTCGGCCGCGGCCTCGGCGACGAGGTCGGCCTCGGCCTGCTCGAAGCTGCGGATGAACTCGCGCCCGATGATCTTGCGCTTGGTCTCCGGGTCGGAGACCCCGGCGAGCGCGGTGAGGAACTGCTCGCGAGCGTCGATGGTGACCAGCCGAACACCGGTGGAGGCGACATAGTCGTTCTCGACCTGCTCGCGCTCGTCCTTTCGGAGGAGACCGTGGTCGACGAAGATGCAGACCAACTGGTCTCCGACGGCCTTGTGCACGATGGCTGCCGCAACGGCGGAGTCGACGCCGCCGGAGAGTCCGCAGATCACGCGACCCGAGCCGACCTGGGCGCGGATCTTGTCGACCTGCTCGGCGATGACGTTGCCGCTGTTCCAGTCGGCGGGGAGACCGGCGGCCTTGTGCAGGAAGTTCTCCAGCACCTGCTGGCCGTGGTCGGAATGCTTGACCTCCGGATGCCACTGCACGCCGTAGAAACGACGCTCGTCGCTGCCGAACGCGGCCACGGGGGTGGCCGACGTCGAGGCGAGCACGTCGAAGCCTTCGGGTGCGCGGGAGACCTGGTCGCCGTGGCTCATCCACACGTTCTGCTCGATGGGCTGGCCGCCCAGCAGCACGCCGCCGCCACCCGTGACCGCGGCATCCGTCGCTCCGTATTCGCGGAGTCCGGTGTTGGCGACTTCGCCGCCGAGTGCCTGCGCCATGACCTGGAAGCCGTAGCAGATGCCGAGCGTGGGGACCCCGAGGTCGAAGACGCCGGGGTCGAGCGCCGGAGCGCCCGGCTCATACACCGATGACGGTCCGCCGGAGAGGATGATGCCCACCGGGTTCTTGGCCGCGATCTCGGCCGCGGAAGACGTGTGCGGGACGATCTCGCTGTACACGCCGGCCTCGCGGACGCGGCGGGCGATCAGCTGCGCGTACTGCGCGCCGAAGTCGACGACGAGGACGGGTCGCTGGGAAGTCTCGGTCTGCTCGGTCAACGGGTGCTTTCTGTCGCTGGAGCGGGGTGGGCCTCGAGTTCGGCAGCCTCGCGCTGTGCGAGATACTGCCGCACCTCGCGGGCGACGCGCCCCTCGAGGATGAAGGAGAGGAAGGGGATGATGCCGCCGAGGGCGAGCAGCAGGAAGCGCGGGAGCTGCCAGCGCATCAGGCTCCACATGCGGAAGCACGCGAAGAGGTAGACGACGTAGAACCAGCCGTGCGCGACCAGGATGCCGAGCGACAGGTTCACCCCGTCGCCGGTCGACTCGTGACCGGTCGGACCCTCGACGACGGGGGCGAACCAGAGGAAGCCACCCGACCCGCCGAGGAACAGCTCGTACCCGAAGAAGTACTTGACGATCATCTCGGCGCAGAGCAGCAGCAGCATCGTGCCGGTGATGATCGAGGCGACCTGGTAGAACTTCAGCGCACCCCGGATGGCCGGGAAAGTGGCGAGCTTGGGGGCGGCGGGCATGGGTTCAAGTCTAGACGCGGGATGCCGGGGGCCCGGCCCGCGCGAGGCTCCATAGGCACTCCTCGGCCGGAATGCAATCCGGTGACATCGCGAGGTGACACGCATAGCTTCGAGTCATGACGCCCGACTCCGAAGAACCCCCGACCACGGGCGGCGCCGCGCCGCGGCATCCGAGCCCGATTGAGGACTATGCGCTGGTCGGCGACCTGCACACGGCGGCGCTCATCTCGCGGTCGGGGGCGATCGACTGGCTGTGCATGCCCCGTTTCGACTCCGCCAGCATGTTCGGCGCGCTGCTGGATTCGCCTGAGGCCGGGCAGTGGGCGCTCGCGCCGATCGACGAGGTGCTGCAGGTGGAGCGCGAGTACCTGCCCGGAACCTTCGTGCTGCGCACCGTCTGGCGCACCGCCGAGGGCGAAGCGGAGGTGATCGAGTTCATGCCGCTGCACGACCGCCGGGCCAACCTCGTGCGCCGGGTGCGGGGCCTCAAGGGCACCGTGCGCTTCCGCGAACTCGTCCGGTTCCGCTTCGACTACGGCGCGGCGACGCCGTGGGTGCGGCAGGTGCCGTTCGACGGCGGCACCGCTCTCCTCGCGACCGCGGGTCCGGATGCCGTCCTGCTCCGCGGGCCGCGGCGCCAGGCCGAGGACCTGGCGCACTTCTCGGAGTTCGCCGTCGCCGACGGAGACACAGTCGACCTCGCCCTCACCTGGTACCCGTCGTACCGCGAACCGCCGGAGCCGTTCGACATCGACGACGCGCTCGCACAGACCATCGCCTGGTGGAAGGACTGGGCCGCGCGCAGCAAGCCGCCGGCCCCGTTCGACGAGCACGTGCAGCGCTCACTGCTCGTGCTCCGTGCGCTCACCCATGAGGACACCGGGGGCATCGTCGCGGCCGCGACGACCAGTCTTCCCGAGGATGAGGGCGGAGTCCGCAACTGGGACTACCGGTATGTCTGGCTGCGCGATGCCGCTCTCACGATCGAGGTGCTGATCACGCACGGCTACCGTGCCGAGGCGGAGGAGTGGCGCGGGTGGCTCCTTCGTGCGATCGCCGGCGACCCGGCGGACGTGCAGATCATGTACGGCATCGGGGGTGAACGCCGACTGCCGGAGTCCGAGCTCCCGGAGCTGTCGGGCTATGGCGGAGCAGCGCCAGTGCGCATCGGCAATGCCGCCTACCTGCAGCGGCAGTGGGACATCTTCGGCGAGGTGATGATCGCGCTCCACGGCGGGCGCACTGCGGGACTCGAGGAGACCCGGGGGTCGTGGCCGCTGCAGCGTGCGCTGCTCGGCTTCCTCGAGCAGAACTGGGAGATGGCCGACCGAGGGATCTGGGAGATCCGCGGCGACGAGCAGCATTTCACGCACTCGCGCGCGATGGTGTGGGCCGCGTTCGACCGCGGCGTCCGGGGGATCGAGGAGTTCGGCCTTCCCGGCGATCCCTCTCGATGGGCCGCCATCCGGGACAAGGTGCGCGACGAGATCCTCGCCCACGGCTATGACCCGCAGCGCAACACGTTCGTGCAGCACTACGGCACCACGGAGGTGGACGCGGCACTCCTCCAGCTTTCGCAGATCGGCTTCGTCGAGGCGGATGATCCGCGGATGCTCGGCACCGTCGCCGCCATCGAGGAAGACCTCATGCAGGACGGCCTGCTCCTCAGGTACCGGTCCGAGACCGGTGTGGACGGCCTGGCGGGGACGGAGCATCCGTTCCTGGCCTGCTCGTTCTGGCTGGTGGAGCAGTATGCGGCGTCGGGTCTGGTGGCCGAGGCCCGCGAGCTGATGGGACGACTTGTCGCGCTCGTCAATGACGTGGGTCTGCTCAGCGAGGAGTACGACACGCAGCGCGGTCGGCAGATGGGCAATCTCCCGCAGGCGCTGTCGCACCTCACCCTCGTCCGCGCGGCGGATGCGATCGCGGCCGCCGAACGAGGGATGCAGGACCGGCTGCCCTACGTGCGCGGCGAGTCCGAAGGCGAGCAGGCCGCGGTGACGGAGCAGGAGCCGGGAGCGTCACCGTCCTCACCGCAGAAGCCCGACAAGGGCGGCGACGAAGATCTCGGGGCGAAGCCGCGCCAAGCCCGCGAGGATGCCGCCGGCAGCGCTCCGCCTGGAGGTTCCGGCGACTGACCTACCACCCCTCCGGTCCGAGAGACCCCGCGGGGTAATCCTCGAGCGGCACCTTGCCCTCGCGCCACGCCCGAATCACGGGGCGCATGATGCGCCAGCACTCCTCCGCCATGTCCGCGCGCACCGAAAGGAGGGGATCGCCGTCCAGGATGCCGCGCAGCACCTGGCCGTAGGGCAAGAGGTCGCCCGGCTCCTTCTTCGCGACGAGCGTGCTGCGTTCCAGGACGAACGGGTCGCCACTGCCGTTCATCGTCACGCCCAACTCGACCTCGCCGGACTTGAGGTCGAAGACGAGCGAGTCCGCTGCCGGAGACCCCCCGAACCCGGGGATTTCCGGCACCGGGCGCAGGTGCACGCGCACCTGGGTGGTGTACTTTCCGATCGCCTTCCCGGAGCGCAGCACGAACGGAACGCCCCGCCATCTGGCGGTGTCGATCTCGAACGTCACCTGGGCGAGCGTCTCGGTCTCGAGTGCGGGATCGACTCCCGGCTCGTCGGCGTACGACGGCAGCGCGCGATCGCCGACCCGCCCCGCGGTGTAGCGCGCGCGGTGGCTCGAGGCGACCGGATCGTCGTCCCAGACGTGTGTCGCGCGCAGCACCTGAGCCGCGTTGGAGCGGAGCTCCACTTCGTTGAGCCGGGGCGGCTGCTCCATCGCGACGAGCGCGAGCACCTCGAGGAGGTGGCTCTGGATCATGTCCTTCAGGGCGCCGGCGTGGTCGTAGTAGCCGCCGCGCCCCTCGAGTCCGATGAGCTCGTCGTACACGATCTCGACGCGCTCGATCGACTCGCCGTTCCAGACCGACTCGAAGAACCGGTTGGCGAAGCGCAGGCCGAGGATGTTCAGCACCATCGACATTCCGAGGAAGTGATCGATGCGGAACACCTGCTCCTCGGGCACGAGCTGGGCGATCAGGCGATTGAGCGCGCGCGCCGAGGCCAGGTCCGTGCCGAACGGCTTTTCGAGCGCGAGCCGGGCGCCCTCGGGCAGGTCGACCTGCCGGAGGGCCGCGCACACCTTCGCCGTGATCGCCGGCGGCAGCGCGAAGAAGAGGACGGGCGTGTGGTCGCACGCGGCGACCAGCTGTCGAAGCTCGTCGACGTCCGTGATATCCGATGTCACGTACCGAGCCGACTCCAGGTAGCGGTCTGCGTCGTGCGGGTCGCCGATCTGCCCGAAGCTGTCGCGGATCAGCTGCCGCCACTGCTCGTCGGTGCGATCCTCCCGCGCGGCCCCGAGGATCTGCACCTCGTAGTCGTGCTCCGACAGGAGGCTCGCGAGGCCGGGAAGGAGCAGCCGCTTCGTCAGGTCTCCCCCCGCGCCGAGGATCAGGATGCTCACGCTCTGGGTCACAGCACGAGAGTAGGCGTGGCGGTTCGGGCGCGGCGCGCCCTGGCGCGTGGCGACCTTCGGTGCTAGGCGGTCGGTTCGACGCCGGCCGCGGCTTCGCCGAACTCCTCGACCTCGCGCTCCCACGCGTCGCGCGCAAGGCGATACCAGAGGTAGAACGCGAACCCGGCGAACACTGCCCACTCGATCGCGTAGAAGATGTTGAGCCAGTTGACCGCGGATCCTTCGGCAGGCGCCGGGGAGTGGATCGCCACCAGACCGGCAGTCGGCTCCCCCGCCGTCAGGTAGGGGCGATACACGTCGAGGCCCTCGATGTCATGCCACTGCGCGAGCAGCGCGGCCGGCGACATGCGGGTCATGGTCTGCGGGTCCGCGCCGCGCGGGGGCAGATCCGGACCCTCGTCCGAGATGATGCGCCCGGTGAGGTCGATCGCCTGCGGCGAGTCTCCGGATGCCGCGGCCTCGAGCTTCTCGGCGGCTGCGGCTGCGGCATCCGCCGTCCGCGCCCAGCCGATCGCGACCGCGAGCGAGGTGGGCGCGTCGGTGCCGGTCAGGCGAAGCTGGCCGGTGACCCAGTACCCCTCCACCCCGTCGTTGAGCCGCGACTCGACGAGGAGGAAGTCGCCGGGGATCCAGCTGCCCGAGACGGAGACCTGCTGGCCGACGACCGACTCGGGGAGGTACGCCCCCGGGGCGACGACGTCGGCGAGGGGCTGCACCTGCTCGGTCGCGCCTGGTTCGGTCGGACCCTGCTGGACCGCTCGGCCGAGCTGCCACTGGCCGAGCCACGCGAACACGCCCGCGACCACGAGGCAGAGGGCGAGCATGGCCAGCCAGCGCGGCCGCACCATGACCTCGCGCAGGGTCGGCGGGAAGACCTCGGTCCCTGCGCCTGTCGAAGGGCCGGTCCCTGAGCCGCCCACGCCGGTCCCTGAGCTTGTCGAAGGGTCGGTCATCCGCCGCTGTACGGCGCGACGACGACCTCGACGCGCTGGAACTCCTTGAGGTCGGAGTACCCGGTCGTGGCCATCGACTTGCGCAGGGCCCCGATGAGGTTCGCGGTGCCGTCGGCAACCGGGGCGGGGCCGTACAGCACCGACTCGAGGTTCACGAGCTGGTCGATCTTCATGCGCTTGCCGCGCGGGAGCTTGGCGTGGTGCGCCTCCGGACCCCAGTGGAAGCCCAGGCCGGGAGCGTCGGTGGCGCGCGCGAGCGCCACACCGAGCATGACGGCATCCGCCCCCATCGCCAGTGCCTTCACGATGTCGCCGGAGGTTCCGACCCCACCGTCCGCGATGACGTGGACGTAGCGGCCGCCCGACTCGTCGAGGTAGTCGCGGCGCGCGCCGGCGACATCGGCGACCGCGGTCGCCATGGGTGCGTGGACGCCGAGAGTGGCGCGCGTGGTGGACGCGGCTCCCCCGCCGAACCCGACGAGCACGCCGGCCGCACCGGTGCGCATCGGGTGCAGCGCGGCCGTGTAGGTCGAGGCGCCGCCGACGATGACCGGCACATCCAGGTCGTAGATGAACTTCTTGAGGTTCAGCGGCTGCTCGACGGACGAGACGTGCTCGGCCGAGACTGTCGTGCCGCGGATGACGAAGAGGTCGACGCCGGCGGCGACGACGGTCTCGTACAGCTCCTGGGTGCGCTGCGGGGTGAGGGCACCGGCGACGGTGACTCCGCCGGCGCGGATCTCGGCGAGCCGCGCACGGACGAGCTCGGGCTGGATCGGGGCGGCGTAGAGCTCCTGCATGCGCGCGGTCGCCGCCGCATCGGGCAGGCTCGCGATCTCGGCGAGGAGCGGCTCCGGGTCGTCGTAGCGCGTCCACAGCCCCTCGAGGTCGAGCACGCCCACCCCGCCGAGCTGGCCCAGCATGATCGCCGTGCGAGGGCTCATGACCGAGTCCATCGGGGCGCCCAGCACCGGGATGTCGAATTGGAACGCATCGATCGTCCAGGCCGTCGAGACGTCCTCCGGGTTGCGGGTGCGCCGAGAGGGCACGACCGCGATGTCGTCGAACGCATAGGCCCGGCGGGCGCGCTTGGCGCGGCCGAGCTCGATCTCCATGCTCACCCCCTCAGCCTACTCGCGCGCGTTCTCGCGCCCCGCTACGGGCCCTGAGCCTGTCGAAGGGTGCGTTGCAGTGGGCGGATGCCGCGGCCCGGCCGCTTCGACAGGCTCAGCGACCGGGCGCTAGCGCGGCCGGACCACCCGGGCTTCGTCCCATACGGGCTCGCCCGACTCGAAGACACGGCCGTCGGAGCCGAACACGAGGAAGCGGTCGAACGAGCGCGCGAACCAGCGGTCGTGCGTCACCGCGAGCACCGTGCCCTGGAACCGCGTGAGCGCGTCCTCGAGCGCCTCGGCCGAGACGAGGTCGAGGTTGTCGGTCGGCTCGTCGAGCAGCAGCAGCGTCGCGCCGGACAGCTCGAGCATCAGGATCTGGAACCGCGCCTGCTGGCCGCCCGACAGCGTGTCGAACGTCTGCTCGGCCTGGCGGACGAGCCCGTAGCGGTCCAGTGCCGAGCTCGCGGCATCCCTCGGCAATCCGGTGCGACGGTCGTCGCCGCGATGGAGGATGTCGAGCAGTGTCCTACCCCGGAACTCGGGGTGCTGGTGAGTCTGCGCGAACCAGCCGGGCACGACGCGGGCGCCGAGGACGGCGCGACCCGCGTGCTCGACGGGATCCAGGGCCGTGCCGACCGCGGTGACGTGACCCAGGAGCGCGTCCGGGTCGGTGCCGCCACCGGCGAGGAGCCGCAGAAAGTGCGACTTTCCAGAGCCGTTCGACCCGAGCACCGCCACCCGGTCGCCGTACCAGACCTCCAGATCGAAGGCGTCCATGAGCCCGGTCAGCACCAGGCGCTCGGCGACGACCGCGCGGCGGCCGGTGCGCTCGCCGCGCAGCCGCACGTCGAGGTCCTGCGCGGGCGGGCGCTCCTCGGGCGGACCCGCCTCTTCGAACCAGCGCAGCCGGGTCTGGGCTGCGCGATACCTCGACGCGAACCCGTCGTTCGCCGAGGCCTTCACCTTGAGGTCGGCGACCAGGGCCTTGAGCTTGGCGTGCTGCTCGTCCCAGCGGCGGCGCAGCTCGTCGAGGCGCGCCATCCGCTCCTCCCTCGCACGGTGGTAGGTGGCGAAGCCGCCGCCGTGCACCCAGGCGGATGACCCGGCACCGCCGACCTCGAGGGTCACGATGCGGTCGGCGCCGCGTGCGAGCAGCTCCCGGTCGTGCGACACCAGCAGCACCGTCTTGGGCGTCTCGCGCAGGCGCTCCTCGAGCCAGCGCTTGCCGGGCACGTCGAGGTAGTTGTCCGGCTCGTCGAGCAGGAGCACCTCGTCGGGGCCGCGCAGCAGCGCCTCGAGCGCGAGCCGCTTCTGCTCGCCGCCGGAGAGGGTGGAGAGCTCGCGGAATCGGGCCCGGGAGAACGGGATGCCGAGCGCCGCGATCGTGCAGGAGTCCCAGAGCGTCTCCTGCTCGTAGCCGCCGGCTTCGGCGTAGTCGCCGAGCGCCCCGGCGTACTCCATCTGCGTGTCGAGCTCGTCGCGGTCGATGATCGCCGCTTCGGCGTCCTCGAGCCTTCGGGCTGCTCTGCGCACGCGGTCGGGAGCGACCGAGACGAGCAGGTCGTGGACCGTCCGGCCGGGCGCGCCATGCCCGACGAACTGATCCATGACCCCCAGCCCGCCGCCGATCGTCACAGCTCCGGCGTGGGCGGCCTCCTCGCCGCGGATGATACGAAGCAGCGTCGTCTTGCCCGCGCCGTTCGCGCCGATGAGCGCGGTCGTCGATCCCTCGCCGACGCGGAACGCGATGTCGTCGAGCAGCGGCCGCCCGTCGGGCAGCGCGTACGAGACGCCGTTGACGTCGATGTATCCCACGATGTGGCCCCGTCCGCCCCGCGGATGCAGAGCCGATCAGCCTATCGCGACTCGCGGCCGCGGCATCCGGTCGCTCACACGACGCGTGCCCAACGGCGGGGATGCCGGGCGAAACGCCGGGCGCGGGCCCACCGGACCGGCGTGTCGGCCACGATCCCCGCAGTTGGGTACAGGAGCGACGCCGCGCCCGGTCAGGCCGCGGCGTACCGTCCGGAGGCGATCGCGCGGGCGCGCTTCTTCTCGGCCTCTTCCTCGCGGTTCTTCGGCGGTGTCGTCGAGACCAGGTCCTCGAGCAGGTGCCCGGTGATGTGGGCGATCTCGTGCACGGCGCGGTCGAAGGCCTCCTGGTTGGCCTTCGAGGGCTTCGTCGTGCCCGCGATCTTGCGGACGTACTGCAGAGCGGCGGCGTGCACCTCGTCGTTGGTGGCAGCCGGCTCGAAATTGTGGAGGTTATGGATGCTGCGGCACATGGCCTCGACGATACGCCGGGCCGCCGCATCCGTCACCGTCTACCAGGGCTCGTCGCCCCGCGGTGCGATGTCGAGGATGTGCGGCAGCTCGGTCGGGAAGCAGGTGCGGAAGAGCTCGGTGATCCGCGGGTCGGAGCCGTAGTCGTCGACGAGCCGCATGCCGATCATGACGTTGATGAGCATGCCTTCGGCGAGGAACATCCGCGCCTCGTCGGCCTCGAAGCCGGCCTCGTCCCGGAAGAACTCCCACACCTGGGCGAATCCCTTGCGCGCGGCGGGGCCGATCACCGGATGCCCGCCGAGCAGCCATGCGTGCGAGAGCGTCTGGTGCAGTCCGCGCGTGCTCAGCAGTTCGACGTAGGCGTCGCCGATGCGCTTGGCGACCGGGCGCTCAGACGTCGTATCGGCGAGTTCGACGCGGAACACGCGCATCAGCGCGTCGAACGCCGACTGCATGGCCGCGAGGAAGAGGTTCTCCTTCGTGCCGAACAGGCGCACGACGTACGGCTGGCTGATGCCGGCCGTGCGCGCGACGTCGTCGGTCGTTGTGCCCTCGTACCCTTTCGCGCCGAACACCGCGAGCGCCGCGGCGATGATCTGCTCGCGTCGGTCCTCCGAGCTCATCCGGACGGCCGGCACAGGCTTCGACGTCGTCGTCGGTCCCTCATTCGCATTCACGCTTGACATGTTATCAGTCGATTACTACAGTCGACTCAGCCAAGTAATCATTCGATTACAACAACCATGAAGGAGCCTCGCATGAGCGACATCCTCACCTCCGCGCCGGTGCGCAGACGACCCTTCGGGCTCGTCGTAGCCGCGGCATCCGTCCCCATGTTTATGGCGACGCTCGACAACCTCGTCATGACCAACGCCCTCCCCGTGCTGCACCAGGAACTCGGCGCCAGCGTCGAGGAGCTGCAGTGGTTCATGAACGCGTACACGCTGGCGTTCGCAAGTGCGATCCTCGTCGCCTCCGCACTCGGCGACCGGTTCGGCCGCCGCACGGTGTTCGCCATCGGCATCGCGGTCTTCGGCATCGGCTCGGCCCTCGCCGCGCTCAGCACCGATCCGGGTCAGCTCATCGCCGCCCGGGCACTGCAGGGCTTCGGCGGTGCGGGGGTGCTTCCGCTCTCGCTGGCGCTGCTGGCCGGCGGGGTCGCCCCGAATCGCCGTCCGCTCGCGATCGGCATCTGGGGCGGGATCTCGGGCCTCGGGGTCGCGGTCGGCCCGCTCGTGGGCGGAGCGGTCATGGAGGGCTGGAACTGGCAGGCGATCTTCTGGATCAACATCCCGGTCGCGATCGTCGCCATCCCCTTCGCCCTGCTGGCCCTGAACAACGACTTCGGCGCCCGCTCGCGCATCGACGTCGTCGGCGCGCTGCTCGCCGCCGGCGGGGTGCTGGCTCTGGTGCACGCGATCGTCCGAGGCAACGATGACGGCTGGTCGTCGTTCAGCGTCATCGCCGAGATCACCGTGGGGGTCGTGCTGCTGCTCGCCTTCGTCGGCTGGCAGACCCGCGCGAAGGCGCCGCTCGTGCCGTTGCGGCTCTTCCGCGACCGCTCGTTCTCGCTGACCAACATCGTCGGGTTCGCGTTCACCTTCGGCACGTTCGGCGCGGTGTTCATCCTCATCCAGTACATGCAGGTGGTGCAGGGATCGACCCCGCTCGAGGCGGCCGTGCAGACCACGCCGTGGACGCTCGCCCCCATGTTCGTCGCTCCGATCGCCGGCATCATCGCACCGCGGGTCGGCACCCGTGCGCTCATGCTCACGGGCCTGCTGCTGCAGGGCGTCGCCCTCACCTGGATCGGCCTGATGCTCTCGACCGACCTCGACTATCCCGCGCTCATCGCACCCTTCATCATGGCCGGCGTCGGCATGGGGCTCGTCTTCGCCCCGTCCGCGACGGCCCTGCTCGCGACCCTCGGCGTGATCGACCACGCCAAGGCGTCCGGAGTGAACTCGACGGTCCGCGAGATCGGCATCGCCCTCGGCACGGCCGTGATGACCGCGATCTTCGTGAGCGCGGGCGGCGAGCTGCAGCCCGACCTCTACGTCGACGCCGCGCGCCCGGCCGTGCTCACCGGCGCCGCGGTGCTTTTCGCCGCGGCCGTCGCCGCGTTCTGGCTCCCCGCCGGTCGCTCCACGGCTGCGGAGACGGATGCCGCGGCCGAGGCATCCGCCACTCCCGAGCCGGAGCTCGCCGAGGTCTGACCCAGCCACCAACGCCGAAACCACCCATCTCGCGCGAACCCACCGACTCCGGGTCGCCGGGATGGGTGGTTTCGCGCGAACCAGGTGGTTTCGGCGAAAGGCGGGTGCTACCGCTTGTAGTTCGGGGCCTCGACCACGATCTGCACGTCGTGCGGGTGCGACTCCTTGAGCCCGGCGGCCGTGATGCGCACGAACCTGCCCTTGGCCTTGAGCTCGTCGACAGTCCGGGCGCCGACGTAGAACATCGACTGCCGCAGCCCGCCGACCAGCTGGTACGCGACCGCCGAGACGGGGCCGCGGTACGCGACCTGGCCCTCGATGCCCTCGGGGATGAGCTTGTCGTCGCTCGGCACGTCCGCCTGGAAGTAGCGGTCCTTCGAGTACGAGGTCTTCTTGCCGCGGGTCTGCAGGGCGCCGAGCGATCCCATGCCGCGGTACTGCTTGAACTGCTTGCCGCCCTGGAAGACGATCTCGCCCGGCGACTCGTCGGTGCCGGCCAGGAGCGAGCCGAGCATGACGGTGTCCGCTCCGGCCACGAGCGCCTTGGCGATGTCGCCGGAGTACTGCAGCCCACCGTCGGCGATGACCGGAATGCCCGCTTCGCGCGCGGCGAGGGATGCCTCGTACACGGCCGTGACCTGGGGCACGCCTACGCCCGCGACGATGCGCGTCGTGCAGATCGAGCCTGGTCCGACGCCGACCTTGACGGCATCCACGCCCGCGTCGATGAGCGCCTGTGCGCCCTCGCGCGTGGCGACGTTGCCGCCGATGATGTCGATGTGCTCGAAGGAGGAGTCGGCCTTCAGCCGTCGCACGATGTCGATCACGCCGGCGGACTGGCCGTTGGCCGTGTCGACCACGAGGACATCGACGCCGACATCGCGCAGCGCTTCGGCGCGCTCCCAGGCGTCGCCGAAGAAGCCGATGGCGGCGCCGACGCGCAGGCGGCCCTGCTCGTCCTTGGTGGCGAGCGGGTACTTCTCGCTCTTGTCGAAGTCCTTGATGGTGATGAGGCCGGCCAGCTTCCCGTCCTCGTCGATGAGCGGCAGCTTCTCGATGCGGTGCTTCGCGAAGGTGGCGATGACCTCATTGGCGCCGATGCCGACGGGAGCGGTGACGAGCTTCTCGGTGGTCATGACGTCGCGCACGAGGGTCGTCTGACGCTCGAAGCCCGAGACGAACCGCATATCGCGGTTGGTCACGATGCCGACCAGGCGGCCCTCGTCGTCGATCACCGGCAGCCCGGAGATGCGGTAGGTCGCGCACAGGTTGTCGACCTCTTCGATGGTCGCGTCAGGCGTGGTCGTGATCGGGTCGGAGATCATGCCAGACTCGCTGCGCTTCACGCGGTCGACCATCGACGCCTGCTCTTCGATCGACAGATTGCGATGGAGGATGCCGAGGCCACCCTCGCGCGCGATCGAGATCGCCATCCGTGCTTCGGTGACGGTGTCCATCGCGCTCGAGATGAGCGGTGTCGCCACCGTGATGCGCCGCGTCACCCGCGACGACGTGTCGGCTTCACTGGGGATGACGTCGGTGTGCCCTGGCAGCAGCAGCACGTCGTCATAGGTGAGTCCGACGAAGCCGAACGGGTCGTGGCTGTCCATAGATTCTCCTGCGCACACGGCGCGTTGCTCGAGGTAGACGACGCTGGCCGGTGCGCTCGAAGCGCGCCGTACTCGATTCTAAGCGACCGGCACGCGAATTCATTCCCCGCGCGTATACCCCGCACGCGGGCCGGGCGGCGATTCGATCACGTATCAATCGGCGCGTGTCTGAAACACGATCGACACACTACGCTCGTACCGTCGTGATCACGGCCGATGCGACCCGAACCATCGGTGTGCGCTGTGCTGACTGGAGGTTCTGTGGGTCCTACAACTGCTCCCGCGCGGCGAACGATGCCGTGGCTGGCCGCGCTGTTGGGCGTGCTGCTGGCTGCCGCGATGATCTTCCTCGGATCCGGTGCGGCGCATGCCGCGCCCGGTGACGACCAGGAGAAGACCGATTTCTACTTCGCCGGCATCATCACCTTCGAAGACAAGCCCGTGGCCGATGTGACGGTCTCCGTCGAAGGCAACGGCTTCGAGGCCGAGACGGTGACGGATGCCGAGGGCAAGTGGCGCCTGTACGTGCCTGAGAAGGGCGAGTACACCATCACGGTCGACGAGTCGACGCTGCCCGACGGCGTCATCGTCGAGGGCGAGAGCGCTTCGCAGGACGTCGAGTTCGGCCAGACCAACACGAAGATCATCAACCTCTTCCTCGGTGAGGGCGAGCGGGTGACGATTCCGTTCATCGATCAGCTCCTCGATCGCCTGATGAACGGCCTCAACTTCGGCCTGCTGCTCGCGCTCGCCTCGATCGGCGTCTCGCTGATCTACGGCACGACCGGGCTGAGCAACTTCGCCCACGGCGAGATGCTCACCTTCGGCGCCATCGTCGCGCTCGTCTTCGGCGTCTGGCTCGCCTGGCCGATGTGGCTCGTGCTTCCCCTCGTCGTGGTCTTCGGCGCCGGCCTGGGCTGGTCCCTCGACGCCGGACTGTGGAAACCTCTGCGAAGACGGGGCCTCGGCATCGTCCAGGTGATGATCGTGAGCATCGGCCTCTCCCTGGCGCTGCGCTACGTGTACCAGTTCTTCATCGGCGGCGCGACGTACCAGCTGCCCGGCGCCGGCGCCGGTCGCGACATCCACCTCGGCCCGATCTCGCTCTCCTGGATCGACATCATCTCGATGGTGACGAGCATCGTGCTGCTGATCGGCGTCGCGTACTGGCTGCTGCGCACGCGCATCGGCAAGGCGACCCGCGCCATCAGCGACAATCCAGGCCTGGCCGCGGCATCCGGCATCAACGTCGACCGCGTCATCCGGATCGTCTGGATCCTCGCGGCGGTGCTGGCGGCGGTCGCCGGCGTGCTGTGGGCGTACTTCCGCCCCGGCGTGAAGTGGGACATGGGCGGACAGGTGCTGCTGCTGATCTTCGCCGCCGTCACCCTGGGTGGCCTCGGCACCGCGTTCGGCGCCCTGATCGGTTCGCTGATCGTCGGGATGCTGGTCGAGATCTCGACCCTGTGGATCCCGTCGGACATGAAGTACGTCGGCGCCCTCGCCGTGTTGATCATCATTCTGCTCGTCAGACCCCAGGGCATTCTGGGCCGCAAGGAGAGGCTGGGATAGGGCCATGGATTGGGGTCAGATACTCAACAACACGGCCTACTGGGTCTTCAGCCCGGAGACGATCGCCTACGCATTGGCGGCGACGGGTCTCGCGGTGCAGTTCGGTTACGGCGGCCTGCTCAACTTCGGCATGGCGGGCTTCATGGCCCTCGGCGCGTACGGCTACGCCATCTCCATCCTCAGCTTCGGCTGGCCGTGGTGGGTGGGCATCATCGTCGGCTGTCTCGCCGCGACCGTCTTCGCCATCATTCTCGGCATACCGACGCTGCGATTGCGGGCGGACTATCTCGCCATCGTGACGATCGCGGCGGCGGAGATCGTCCGATTGCTGCTCACCACTCAGCTGTTCGACGAGTTCACCAACTCCGCAGACGGGCTCGGCGGGTACCACGCCGGCTTCCGCGGGGCCAATCCCTTCCCTGCCGAGACCGCTGACGGCACGAAGATGATCTATGGCTTCGGTCCGTGGCAATGGACCGCCGACCAGCTGTGGGTGCGCGTCTTCGGCATCATCCTGCTCGCCATCGCGGTGTACCTGGTCTGGGCGCTCATGCGCAGCCCGTGGGGACGCGTGCTCAAGGGCATCCGCGAGGATGAGGACGCCGTCCGGTCGCTGGGCAAGAACGTCTTCTCGTACAAGATGCAGGCGCTCATCATCGGTGGTGTCTTCGGTGCCCTGGGCGGGGTCGTGTTCGCCCTTCCCTCGGCCGTGGTCCCGGCGACCTATACGACGTCGCTGACGTTCTTCATCTGGACGATCCTCCTGCTGGGTGGCGCGGCGACGGTCTTCGGGCCGGTCGTCGGGTCGGTGATCTTCTGGGTCATCATGGGGTTCCTCGACAACGTGCTGCCTGCGCTCGCCCAGTCGGACGTGCTGAATATCTCCAGCCAGCAGGCCGGAACGCTCCGGTTCATCCTGGTGGGCGTCGCGCTGATGCTCATCGTGATCTTCCGCCCGCAGGGCATCTTCGGAAACAAGAGGGAGCTGACCTTTGTCAAATAGCGCCTCAGACGACACGACGTCACAGCCCGTCAACGGGACGGATGCGGCGCCCGCCGCAGCACCCGCCACCGGGTCGGTCCCGACCACGACCGGCAGCCTCCGGCGCCCCAAGAAGACCGGCCTCGCCACGGGCGAGTTCGTGCCCGGGGTGCCCAAGGTCGACCCGATCATGGCGATGGACAACGTCACCCGGCGATTCGGCGGTCTCACCGCGGTCGACGTCGAGCACCTGGAGATTCCCCGCAACGCCATCACGGCGCTGATCGGACCGAACGGCGCCGGCAAGACCACCCTGTTCAACCTGCTCTGCGGATTCGACAAGCCCAATTCGGGCACCTGGTCGTTCGACGGCAAGCAGCTGTCCGGCATCCCGTCGTTCAAGGTGGCGCGGATGGGGCAGGTGCGCACGTTCCAGCTCACCAAGGCCCTCTCGCTGCTGACCGTGCTCGAGAACATGAAGCTCGGCTCGACGGGCCAGAAGGGCGAGAACCTTCTGGCGAGCATCGTCCCGGCGATCTGGCGCAAGCAGGACAGCGACATCGAAGACAAGGCGATGGAGCTGCTCAAGCGGTTCAAGCTCGACGCGAAGGCGGACGACTACGCCGCGTCGCTGTCCGGCGGCCAGCGCAAGCTCCTCGAGATGGCGCGGGCGCTCATGAGCGACCCGCAGCTCGTCATGCTCGACGAGCCGATGGCCGGCGTGAACCCGGCGCTCACCGAGTCGCTGCTCGATCACATCCTCGATCTCAAGGATCTCGGCATGACCGTGCTGTTCGTCGAGCACGACATGCACATGGTGCGCCACATCGCGGACTGGGTCGTCGTCATGGCCGAAGGACGCGTCGTGGCCGAAGGCCCGCCCGAGTCCGTCATGCAGGACAAGGCCGTCATCGACGCCTACCTGGGCAGTCACCAGGACGTCGACCTGGGAGTCGTCACCGGCCGCGTGGCCGGCGAACTCGACACCTCGGCGATCGATCTGCTCGAGGAGATCAAGGTGGCCGAAGAGGCCTCGATCGCTGACGCAGAAGAGGGGAACCGATGACCTACGCGGATGGAGCGCCGCTCACCGAGGATGCCAAGACCGAGCGGGTCGTGGTGCAGATCACCGATCTGTACGCGGGCTACCTGCCCGGCATCAACATCATCAACGGCGCGAACCTGGTCGCCCGCAAGGGCGAGCTGATCGGCATCATCGGCCCGAACGGTGCCGGCAAGTCGACGCTGCTCAAGGCCATCTTCGGCATGGTGAAGATCCGCGGCGGCGAAGTCCTGGTCGACGGCGAGAGTGTCGCGGGCCTGAAGTCCGACAAGCTCGTCTCCAAGGGCGTCGGCTTCGTGCCGCAGACCAACAACGTGTTCCCCTCGCTCACAATCGAAGAGAACCTCCAGATGGGGCTGTACCAGGCCCCGAAGACCTACAACGAGCGCCTCGAGTTCGTGACGGGGATCTTCGCGGAACTGGGCAAGCGCCTCAAGCAGCGGGCCGGCTCGCTCTCCGGTGGCGAGCGCCAGATGGTCGCGATGTCGCGCGCGCTCATGATGAACCCGTCGGTGCTGCTGCTGGACGAGCCGTCCGCGGGTCTCTCACCGGTGCGTCAGGACGACGCGTTCATCCGCGTCTCCGACATCAACAAGGCCGGTGTCACCACGATCATGGTCGAGCAGAACGCGCGGCGCTGCCTGCAGATCTGCGACCGCGGCTACGTCCTCGACCAGGGCCGCGACGCCTACGAGGGCACCGGTCGCGAGCTCCTGAACGACCCCAAGGTCATCGGGCTCTACCTCGGCACCCTCGGGACCGAATAGCGCCATCCGCCCCGTTGCGGGGCGGTGAGACGAGAAGAGCGGAGGCCGAGGCCTACGCTCTTCTCGTCTGTCCGGGGGTGCGCCCGCCTTCGCTGTGCCGCCCGGGACAGCGAAGGGGCCCCGGATTGCTCCGGGGCCCCTGGGCTTGCGTTACGACTTAGAGGTCGATGCGCGTGTAGAGGTTGTCAGCGCCGTACTGGAAGACACCGATGGTGGCCTCGGTCGGGTCGCCGTTCTCGTCGAACGTGATCGGTCCGGAGTAGCCGTCGTAGTCCGCGACGCCGCCGCCGAGGATGATGTCGGCGCACTCCTTGAACTCGGTGCACTTCTCACCGTCGCCCGAACCACCAGAGACCTCCTGGAGCTTGCCGGCGATGTCGGCGGGGTCGGACGAGTTCGCCGCGAGCGCAGCGAGCGCGAGCAGGATCGTCGCGTCGTACGACTCGTTGCCGTACGAGAAGTCGGTCAGCTCGGCGTTGCCTTCGCCGACCCACCACTCGTTGAGGCGACCCTGGAACTCGGTGTCGGGGGCAGGACCGGCAGGCGTGGTGCCCTTGGCGCCCTCGAGGCTGAGACCCGCAGGCCACTTGGCGTCGGAACCGTAGTTCTTCAGGTTGCCGTCGACGAGGTACAGCTGGTCGGCCGGGTAGCCGGCAGCCAGCAGAGCCGGACCGATCGTGTAGAACTCGTCGAACGTGATCAGGGCGATCGCGTCGGGGTTCGACGCGAGTGTCGCGCTGATCTGCGCGTCGAACGTGGTGTCACCCGTGTTGTACGACTGCTCGGAGACGATCTCGCCGCCGCTGGCGGTGAAGTTCGACTTGAACTCCTTGTTCAGGCCGGTGCCGTACGAGTCGTTCTGGTAGATGACCGCGACGCTCTTCTTGCCGTCTTCGGCGACCAGGTTGCCGAGGACCTCGCCCTGCAGGGTGTCCGCGGGCGCGGTGCGCCAGTAGAGGCCGTTGTCGTCCCAGGCCGTGAAGTCGACCGAGGTGTTCGCCGGCGAGAAGGTGATGATGCCCGCGGCGACAGCGTCGTCGAGGAACAGCTTCGTCACACCGGACGATGCGGCGCCGATGGCGGCGGTCACACCCTCGGAGATGAGCTTCTGGATCGTCGTGCTGTAGGCCTTGTTGTCGGTGTCGCCCGAGTCGCCCCAGACGATGTCCGGGATCGTGATCCCGACGTCGGCTGCGTTGATGTCCTCGACGGCGAGTCCGACGCCGGCCTCTTCGGGCGGGCCGAGGTAGGCCAGGCTTCCGGTCTGGGGGAGGATCGTGCCGATCTTGATCGTCAGATCGACATTCTCGGCCGGGGCTTCGCTTGTCGCCTCTCCGCCGCCGCCGGAGCAGCCGGCGAGGACGAGGGCGCTTGCGCCGGCGATCGCGATGCCGCCGAGAATGCTGGCGGTACGCGAGCGGGTGAAGACGCTCATGTTGCTCCTTGCTGTGGGTGAACGCGGGCGCGGCGCAGGAGCCGTCCCAGTTCCCTAAACCTAATCGCGCTTGGGTACCCGGGGTGTTGCCTTTCGTTAACGGTTTGTAACGCAACCCGAATCGTTATGAAGCCGTTTTCGACGGCCACTGCCCCCGTCTGGAATACCTCCAGTGGGTATACGCTTGAAGCAGGTACCCCTCTGGGGTATAAAGAACGCGACGATGAGGGTGAATCCGATGACGACGAATGAGTTCCAGGTGACCGGGATGAACTGCGGCCACTGCGAGTCGGCCGTGCGCGACGAGGTGGCGAAGGTCGCCGGCGTCGAGCAGATCGACGTGAGCGCGGCGAGCGGGCGATTGATCGTCTCCGCGAGCGCCCCGCTCGACGATGCCGCGGTCCTCGCCGCGGTCGCCGAGGCCGGATACGAGGCAGCGCGCGTCTGATGGACACCCACGGCGGCCACGCCCTCTCGCCGTCCATCGGCGGGAAGGTCGTCGGCGCGCACGGCGTCGGCGCCGCGCGGATCGAACTCGAGATCGGCGGGATGACCTGCGCCTCCTGCGCCGCGCGCATCGAGAAGCGGCTGAACCGGCTCGACGGGGTCGAGGCATCCGTCAACTACGCGACGGAGAAGGCGCACGTGCTCGCGCCTGCAGGCTTCGACCCGCACGCGCTGATCGCCGAGGTGGAGAGCACCGGCTACACGGCCGCGCTCCCCCGGCCCCACGAGCACCACGCCGAGCTCGAGCTGGCGCCGCTGCGGCGTCGGCTGATCGGCGCGATCGTGCTCGCAGTGCCGGTGATCCTGCTCGCGATGATCCCTGCGCTGCAGTTCCCGGGGTGGCAGTGGGTGTCGCTCGCGCTGGCGACGCCGGTCGTGACGTGGGCGGCGTGGCCGTTCCACCGCGCGACCTGGCTGAATCTCCGCCACGGCGCGACGACGATGGACACGCTCATCTCGATCGGCATCGGGGCGGCCTATCTCTGGTCGCTGTACGCGCTGTTCTTCGGCGGCGCCGGCATGATCGGCATGACCCACGGCTGGTCGTTCGCGCCGATCGACGGGGCGGGTGCCCTGTACTTCGAGGTCGCCGCGGGCGTGACGATGTTCGTGCTGGCCGGCCGGTACATCGAGGTGCGGTCCAAGCGCGACGCCGGGGCCGCGATGCGGGCGCTGCTCGAGCTCGGGGCGAAGGACGTGGCACTGCTTACGGTGGGCGCGGAGGGCGCGACCGTCGAGACCCGCGTGCCGATCGAGCGGCTGCGCGTCGGTGATCGCTTTGCGGTGCGCCCCGGCGAGAAGATCGCGACCGACGGCATCGTCGTGTCCGGCTCGTCCGCCGTGGACGCCTCCATGGTCACGGGCGAATCCGTGCCGGTCGAGGTCGGCGCAGGCGACGCCGTCGTCGGCGCGACGCTCAACGCGGGCGGCAGCCTGATCGTGCGGGCCACCCGGGTCGGGGGCGACACGCACCTCGCACGCATCGCCGAGCTCGTCGAGCAGGCGCAGGCCGGCAAGGCGCCGGTGCAGCGGCTCGCGGACCGGATCTCCGCGGTCTTCGTGCCGGCCGTGCTGGTGATCGCCGTGCTGACGCTGGTGGTGTGGCTGCTGCTCGGTGCGGCGCCGGAGGCCGCGTTCAGCGCCGCCGTCGCGGTGCTCATCATCGCCTGCCCGTGTGCCCTCGGCCTGGCGACCCCCACCGCCTTGCTCGTCGGAACCGGCCGCGGCGCGCAGCTCGGCATCCTGATCCGCGGGCCGGAGGTGCTCGAATCCACCCGCGCCGTCGACACGGTCGTGTTGGACAAGACCGGCACCGTCACGACGGGACGGATGACGCTGCACGACGTCGTGGCGTTGCCCGGGGGCGAGCGGGCCGAGCTGCTGCGGCTGGCGGGAGCGCTCGAGCACGCCTCCGAGCACCCCATCGCGCAGGCGATCGCACGGGCCGCCGCCCTTGATGTGGGCGCCTTGCCTGCGGTGGAGTCGTTCCAGAGCCTCGCCGGGCTCGGCGTCTCCGGGATCGTCGACGGGCACCTGGTGGTGGCCGGGCGCGCGGCCCTGCTGGCCGAGTGGGGCGTGACTCTGGGTGCTGAGCTGGCGGCCGCGGCCGCTGAGGGCGAGGCATCCGGTCGCACGAGCGTGCTCGTCGCGTGGGACGGCGAGGCCCGCGGGGTGCTCACCGTCGCCGACGCCGTCAAGCCGACCAGCCGCGAGGCGGTCGCCGCGCTGCGCGCGCTCGGGTTGGAGCCCGTGCTGCTCACCGGCGACAACGAGGTGGTCGCGCGGCGCGTGGCGGCCGAGGTCGGGATCGACCGGGTCATCGCCGAAGTGCTGCCCGCCGGCAAGGTCGAGGTCATCCGGACCCTCCAGGCCGAGGGCCGCATCGTCGCGATGGTCGGCGACGGCGTGAACGACGCTGCCGCGCTCGCGCAGGCAGACCTGGGGCTGGCGATGGGAACGGGAACGGATGCCGCGATCGAGGCATCCGACATCACTCTGGTGCGTGGCGACCTGCGGGCCGCCGCCGATGCGATCCGGCTGTCGCGGGCGACGCTGGGCACCATCCGGGGCAACCTCTTCTGGGCGTTCGCGTACAACATCGCCGCGATCCCGCTCGCGGCGCTCGGGCTGCTCGGCCCGATGATCGCCGGCGCGGCGATGGCGTTCTCGAGCGTCTTCGTCGTCGGCAACAGCCTGCGGCTGCGCGGGTTCCGGAGCGCCTCGTCCATTGATTCCGTGAAGGAGCAGCGATGACCACCACCGACGTCCACGAGGCGCACCAGGCCGGCCAGGCCGAGGCTGCTGCCGGGCACATCCACCACGGGTACATCACCGACAAGGACAAGTACCTCAACCGCCTCAGGCGCATCGAGGGTCAGGCCCGCGGCATCCACAAGATGGTGGAGGACGAGAAGTACTGCATCGACATCCTCACCCAGATCAGCGCGCTGACCAGCGCCCTGGAGGCCGTCGCGATCGGGTTGCTCGACGACCACCTGCGCCACTGCGTCGTCGACGCGGCGCGCCTGGGCGGCCCCGAGGCCGACGCGAAGATCACCGAGGCGACCCAGGCGATCGCCCGCCTCGTCCGGTAGCGCGGTTCCAGCGGTCGCTGAGCTTGTCGAAGCGCCGCGGTCGCGGCATCTGTCCCCACTCCCGCGCCAGCCGCGAAACATCACTTCCGCGTCGAGACGCACCGCCCCGCACGGTTTCTCGATGCCGAAGTGGTGTCTCGGCGCCGATGTGGTTTCTCAGCGGTCGACGGGCGGTCCGCAACGCCGGGCACCGGCATCCGTCCCCCGCCGCCGCCGGCCGCGAGACATCACATTCCGGGCGAGACCCACCGCGACGCATGATGTCTCTGCGGCGAAGTGGTTTCTCGGCGCGGAAGTGATGTCTCGGATGCCGCGGCTCGAGCGCGCGGCGCCGGGCTCAGGTGAGTTCGGCGACGTCCGAGACGCCGGCCGGGGCCGACGAAGAGCGGGAGCGGCGGGCTGCGGCAAGCGAGTCCACCGTCAGGAAGATCAGCGCCACCCACACCAGGATGAAGCCGATCCAGCGCTCCGTCGACATCTCCTCGTTCAGGAACCACACCCCGATCACGAACTGCAGGATCGGCGCGACGAACTGCAGCATCCCCATGACGGTGAGCGGCACGCGACGCGAGCCCGCCGCGAAGAGCAGGAGGGGCGTCGCGGTGATGACTCCAGCGAGGCCGAGCATCGCCGCGTGCCACGGACCGTCAGCACCCATGGTCAGGCCGCTCGTGCTGCCCACGACGACCAGCAGCACGAGGGCGACCGGCACGAGCCAGAGGGACTCGAGGGTGAGCCCGCTCACGGCGTCGACCGAGGGTCCGAGCTTCTTCTTCACGAGGCCGTAGAGGCCGAACGAGATCGCGAGGGTGAGCGCGATCCACGGGAACGCGCCGTACCCGACGACGATGACGAGCACCGCGAGCGCGGCCAGTCCCAGCGCGATCCATTGCGTGAGCCGCAGGCGCTCGCGCAGCACGAGCACGCCGAGCAGCACCGTGACGATCGGGTTGATGAAGTAGCCGAGGCTCGCCTCGAGCACGTGACCCGTGAGCGCGGCCAGGATGTACACCTGCCAGTTGACGTAGATCAGCGCGCCGGCGAGCGCCGTGAGCGCCAGCAGCCGGCGCTGCCGCATGATCCCGCCGAGCCGGCGCCACGTGCGCGTGACGGTCAGCAGGATCGCGCAGAACGCGAGCGACAGCAGGATCCGCCAGGCGACGAGCTCCCACGCGCCGGTCGGCGCGAGCGCGATGAAGTACAGGGGCAGAAACCCCCAGAGCAGGTAGGCGCTGAACGCGTAGACCCCGCCGAGCGCGCGCTCGCGCGCGGGCGACCTCCCCGTCCCGAAGGCGACGGCGGACTCGGACACGGCAGGCAGATCGCGACTCACTCCTCCAGCGTAAGGTCGCCCAGACGGGGCCCGTCGCGGTCGCGGGGCTCAGCAGAGCATCGGTCCCTGAGCTTCCGGGCACGCGCCGAGCGACCCGGGCACGCAGAAGGACCCGGATGCCGAGGCATCCGGGTCCTTCGAAAACGCTGGTGCGCGAGCTTAGCGAACAACCACCGCGAGCACGTCGCGAGCCGACAGGACGAGGAGGTCGTCGCCGCCGAACTTGACCTCGGTGCCGCCGTACTTGCTGTAGATCACGCGGTCGCCGACGGACACGTCGATCGGGATGCGGTTGCCGTTGTCGTCGACGCGACCGGGACCCACGGCGATGACCTCGCCCTCCTGGGGCTTCTCCTTGGCGGTGTCGGGGATGACCAGACCGCTGGAAGTGGTCTGCTCGGCCTCGACCTGCTTGATGACAATGCGGTCCTCGAGCGGCTTGATGGAAACCGACACGGTCTACCTCTGCTTTCCTTGAACTTCAAGACTGGTTAGCACCCTCCTAGTGAGAGTGCTAACTCAGTTTAGGCAAGCGCTGGCACTCTCGCAACGTGAGTGCCAAGTCTGTGTCATCTTCGGACGCGGTCGGATGCCGCGGCAGGCGTTTCGCGCGGGCCTGTCGTGCCCCTCCGCCGCCGCGCCGAACCCACATGTCATCGCCTGAACCCCCACTTCGAGGCCGCCCGAACCTGTGGGCTCGGGGCGGAGTGCGCGGGTTGACCCGGCTCCGGCAGTGGTCGGGGCGGGGTCGGTACGGGGGATCGCACACGGGGGCCCCGGGCCGGCGGGCCCAACTGCGGGGCATCTTGACGACACGCCGGGGACGCGGCATCCGTCCCCCGCGTGTCGGTCACGAGGCCCGCAGCTGGGTACAGGAGGTCGCGGCGGCGCGAGCAAGAGGCCGCCGTAGGCTGACCGGATGGACATCGCCGAGCTGACCGCCCTGCTCACGCCCGATGGGCTGCGCCTGCTCGACGCCCTGCCCCCGGTGGAATCGGCCGAGGACGTCACCCGCGCGGTGTCGCGGCTGCGCGCCGCCGGCCACTCCCCCGACCTCGTGTCGGCGGTCGTCACCCAGGCGCGGCTGCGCGTGCGCGCTCGTCCGAAGTTCGGCGAATTCGCCGAGCGGATGCTCTTCACCACGGCCGGGCTCGAGCAGTCGACCCGCCTGTCGATCGCGGCGCGGCACGCGGGCCGGTTCCGCGACGCCGGCATGACCTCGGTCGCCGACCTCGGCTGCGGGATCGGCGGCGACGCGCTCGGCTTCGCGGGACTCGGGCTGCGGGTCGTGGCCGTCGACGCCGACGAGGTCACCGCGGCGATCGCCGCTTACAACCTCGCGCCCTTCTCGGATGCCGTCACCGTGCGCCACGCGACAGCCGAGCAGGTCGCGCCCGCGGCGGGGGGCGGCCGGGTATCGGGTGACGAAGGGGGCGCGGCATCCGACTTTCCGACCGTCGATGCGTATTGGCTCGATCCGGCGCGGCGGACGGCCGGGCACAGCGAGACGTCGCGGACGCGCCCGGAGGACTGGTCGCCGGCGCTGGACTGGGTATTCGACCTCGCGCGGCGCGTGCCGGCCGGGGTGAAGCTGGGGCCGGGCCTGGATCGCGACCTGATTCCCGACGACGTCGAGGCGCAGTGGGTCAGCGCGGACGGCTCGACCATCGAGCTCGTGCTCTGGTCGGGTGCGCTCGCGCGTGCGGGCGTGCGCCGCGCGGCGCTGGTCGTGCGCGGCGACACCGCGGCCGAGCTGACGGCGGAAGCCGATGCCGAGGACGAGCCGGTCCGCGGGCTGGGCGCCTTTGTGCACGAGCCGGATGGTGCAGTCATTCGCGCGCGGCTGATCGGCGACGTCGCCCGGTCGCTGGAGGCGGGCATGCTCGACGAGCGCATCGCCTATCTGACCTCGGATGCCGCGCTCACGAGCCCGTTCGTGCAGTCGTTCCGCGTGCGCGAGGAGCTGCCCGCCGACACCCGCGGGCTCGCCAAGGCGCTGCGCGAGCGCGGCATCGGCCGGCTCGAGATCAAGAAGCGGGGAGTGGATGTCGATCCCGCCGTCCTGCGCAAGGAGCTGAAGCTGCGCGGCGACGGGTCGGCGACGCTCATCGTGACGCGGGTCGGCGCGAAGCGCCTGGCGGTGCTCGCCGACCGGGTCTGAATCGGGCCAGGCGGGTCCCAGCCTGCAGGGTCGCGGCGAAGGTGGCGCGAATGGTGGGATCCACCACATCGATGCGACCACCTGCGCCACCTTCACAGAGAGGCCCCACACAAGGGTGGCGCGAATGGTGGGATCCACCGCATGGATCCGACCACCTGCGCCACCTTCTTGGGCGCGGTCGAAGCGAGGCTTCTGCGCGGCCGAGGCGAGGCGGGGACGCGACATCCGTCCCGCCTTGAGAAATCACATTCGGGCCGAGACATCACTCCGGGGCCCAGACATCACGGGCTGCGTGATGTCTCAGTCGCCGCGTGGTTTCTCGACGACCTGGCGAGCCCGTCGGCCCGCATTTCTCGGCGGGAGGCCGTGTGAGCACGAAGTTCAATGAGGTTTGAGCAGAGGCATCCGTCTTCGAGATCGACGATCGCGCGAGCCGCGCCGCGGCGCACGGATGCCGCTGCTCGCGGTCGCGGCCCGCGCGGGCCTGCTCGTCACGGGTGCTGCGACACGTACCAGGTCGCGGGGTGGGGGTGGAGCGGGGCGGCGGTGGGGACGGCGGAGCCAGCGCGGGGTTCAGCTGAAGAGCGCGGCCTGGGACGCGGCGTAAAGCAGCCAGCCGGCGCTGTAGAGGATCGAGACGGCGCCGAGCACCAAGGCCCACACGGCGACGGCGCGGCTCTCGAGCGGGCGGCGCAGCGCGAGGATCGCGGCCACAATGCCGACCACCCCGATTGGGAACCCCCAGCCGACGAACAGCGAGAAGACCAGCCCGACGATCGAGAACCCAAGCGCCCACGCTCCGAGACCGCGGCGGGGCGGGGGCTGGGCCATGTCCCACTGCTCGCTCGCGAGTCCGTCCTCACCGGGAAGGGCGGGCGCCCGCTCGGTGGTGATCGCGACCGGCGCCGTGGGGAGGCGCAGGAAGCCCCCGCGGTGCGCGCCCGGCAGGGCCGACTCGGCGTCCGGCCTCACGACGTCGGCCGAGGGCTCCTCGACGGCAGGCACGGGGACACGCGGGGCCACGGGTTCAGCCGCGGCCGGATGTCCCGCACCGGCACCGGGTCCAACCGCACCCAGAGCCGAAGCTGAAGCGCCGGGCCGAGCCGCAGCCGAAGCCGCCGCCGGCTCAGCCGCAGCCGAAGCCGCAGCCGAAGCGCCGGGCTGAGCCGCCGCCGGCGAAGCCGCCGCGGCGGCCGACGCAGAAGCCGCCGACGCGGCACCGGGCTCAGCCGAGCCGGCC